>JBBDYQ010000020.1:0-27354 GCA_040901445.1 Thermoleophilaceae bacterium
CCCCGGCGGCGCCGGCGGCGGGGGGAAGGGCGGCGAAGGGCCGTTGTTCACCGGCGGCTCGATCCAGGTGGCGGTGAGGGCGGTGACCGGCTCCCCGGGATCGATCTGCCCGTTGGGGAACGGTGCGGGAAGGTCCGCCCAGGCAATAAGCACGTCGTGACCAGCGTTGGCGCCCTTGAGCTTGATCTCAGCGGCGCCGCCCGTCTGCGTGTTCACCTTCGGCGGCTCCTCGTTCGGGTCGGTTGGATTGGCACCCGTGACTGTGTAGCGAATTTCGATGCCGCCCTGCTCGGGGCCGAGTTGCGCAACGACCTTGTGCTCCAGGTCCGGGTCGCGAAAAGCCGCGATGCTGGACCTGTCGAAGGTCAGGCGCGACGGAGTGGCATCGTCCTTCGTCCATCTCACCGTGCGCGCCCGCGCCGGCTCGTTGCCGTCGTGCATCCCGTCGTTGTCGCGGTCGACCCAGCCGACCACCAGATCCTGGCCCGGATCGGCTCCCGAAGTCCAGGCGATGTTCTCCTCGGGGACTCCGGTGCTGTCGTTGACCAGGGAAACGTCTCCGTCTTCGCCGTTGACGCCCATGCGCTTCCACCGGAAAACAGGGTCTTCGCCGAAGAACGGGCGGGCGTGTTGCGGGGGCAGCCCGCCGAAGGCCGCCGTGACGTCGTCGACGGTGTGAGGGGTCCCGGCCGGGGCCGAGACGTTCCCCGGTACGTCGGCCCCGAACGACACCGACCCGAAGCGCGGGAACGCCCAGCTGGCCTCGAAGAACGTGCTCTGGAGGCTTCCCAGGGCATCCTCGGCGAGCGCGTGCTGGTTGAACTGCACACCGGCGCCCGCGTCGACAAGATCGCCGTCGACGTCATTGGTCATCGGCGTGCCCGAACCGAGCCTCTGGTAGACCTGGGTGTCGAGACCCTCCTGGAAGTGGGTCCAGTCGCCGGACGTCCTCTCCATGAGCAGGGCCGCCAGCCCGGTGAACTCGTTGATCCCGCCGAACACCCGGGCACCCGAGACGGGTTTTTCGATCCCCCTGGCCTCTTCGGCTCCCGGATAGATGTCCGCAGCCCACCACGCGCGGAAGGTGACAGGCCCGTCTGACGTGTTGCGCACGCGGTAGCGCACGCGGAGGTGCTCGGTGCCTTTGATATAGCTCACCACCTCCGTGATCTCCAGGTTCGATGTCGGCGTTCTGAAGATCGAGCTGATCGTGCAGGGATTCCCGGCCGGGCAATCTGCGCCGCCGCCACGCTTGGGCGCCGTGACCGGGATGAACTGAAAGCCAGTGCCGAAGTGCGGCCCCCAATTCAGCGGAACGCCCGCCTCGGACAGGTGGAAGCCGCCCGTAGGTTGCTGCGTGAAGTCAGGCGGGGAGAACAGGGGCGTGGTAGCTCCGACGTAGCCGGCCTGAACACGCCCTTGGCCGTCCGCACCGACATGCAACGGCGAACTCTGGATCGGCCCCTGCGCGCCCGCCGACGCGGGCAGCGCGAGAAGCGCGAGCAGCACTGTTGTGACGCAAGAGACGCGAGCCATGCGAGATGCGGCCGTCGCTCAGCCCCTACCGGCGACCGGTCCACCCATACCGTAACCCCGCTGCCGGAAGCGCGCCAGCCCCTGCCGTAGGCCGTTTTTCAGCCGCGGCCGACTGTCACCACAGCTTCAGGACCTTCGTGACGGTGGTCGTGGTGGTCGTCGTGGTCGTCGTCAACGTGGTCGTGGTGTCCTCGACGGCGGTATCGAGCGTCTCCGTGGTGTCCTCGACGGTCGTCTCGAGCGTCTCCGTGGTGTCCTCCACGACGGTCGTGGTGTCCTCGACGACGGTCGACGTGTCCTCGACGAGCTCGCCCGCGTCGAGCACCTCGGCCTCCACTTCGACGGCGCCGTCGAGCAGCTCGACGTCCACCGCCACCGTGTCGCCCTCGAGCAGCTCCTCCGTCGTCGCGTCGAGCGCGTCGCCCGTGTCCTCGACCAGGTCGCCCGTCGCGTCGGCCAGCGCGTCGCCAGTGTCCCCGAGCAGGTCGTCGGTCGTGTCGGCCAGCGCATCGCCCGTGTCCTCGACGGCCTCGCCCGTGTCCGCGAGCAGCTCGTCGGCGCCGGGGAGCGGCTCGCCCGGGTCGCCCGGATCGCTCCCGTCGAGCAGATCGAGCGTGTCGTCGATCACGTCGTCGATCGGGTCGACCACCGGGTCGAGCAGCGTGGGCGGCTCGTCGATCACCTCGGTGATCACCGCGATCAGTCCGTCGCCGACGAGCGAGACGGCGTCGCCGGCGTCGCCGGTGACGGCTTCGCGCAGGCCCTCCTCGAGCACGTCGGAGAGGGCGGACTCGAGGTCGAGCAGGTAGGGCAGCGGGTCGGCGAGGCCGAGGTCGACGACGGGCACGAGCGGATCGCCGAGGCCGTCGTCGGGCGTGTAGAGGCCGATGTCGAGGTCGACCACCACGCCCGCGGTCTCGACCCGGACGCCGGTGACGTCGACGGTCAGCGTGAACAGGCCGCCGCTGATCGCGACGACGAGATCGTGACCGTCGCCGCCGAGCTCGAAGTGGCCGACGCCGATGTCCTGGGAGATCCCGTCGTAGCCGAAGAGCAGGTCGAGCAGGTGGCCGCCGCCCAGGAGCTGGTCGTCGAGCGGGGTGAAGCCGAGCGTCGTCGGGTCCTCCATGGCGGCCGAGAACTCGACGTCGCGGCGCTGGAACGGGATGAACCCGGGCGGGTCGCTCGGCAGACCGATCTGATCGTGCCAGTACGGCTCGTCCCGCGGGGTCACCAGGCCGAGCTCGCCGTGCGGCTCGCCGCCGCGGGCCGGGTCGGCGCCGACGTCGGTCGCGCGGGTGGGATCGGCGCCCTGGCTGCGGGCCAGCGCGATCAGGAAGTCGTCGAGCTCCATCGCGGTGCAGCCGTCGCAGAGCACGTTGGTGAGCGGCACGATCGTGTCGAGCGGATCGACGCCGAGCGTGACGCCGACCAGGTGGTCGAGCACCTCGTCGAGCTCGGGCAGGTACCAGCGGCTGATCGTCGGGAGCGAGTACCAGGAGAACGGCACGACGAAGCTGTTGAAGGAGCCCTGCCAGTCGATCAGGCGGTCGCCGCCGGTGTTGGCGATGAGCTTGTCCTGCCCGGCGCCGCCGAAGGCCAGGTCCTCGTAGGAGGGATGGGTGTCGGGACGGTCGTTGAGCCCACCGTTGGTGTCGAGGTCGTCGTCGGCGTTGAGGACGTCGTTGCCGAAGCCGCCCCACAGGCTGTCGCGGCCGCTGCCGCCGACCAGCCAGTCGTTGCCCAGGTCGCCGAAGATCGCATCGTCGCCGTCGCTGAAGACGATCCCCCAATGCTGGGAGCCGACGGCCGGCGCGCCCTCGTCGGCGGTCACGAAGTTCAGGAACCACGCCCCGCCGCTGCCGTCCTTGGTGGCTCGCCCGTCCTCACCGAGCAGGATCGTGCGCCGCGGGTCGTACTCGTCGTAGAGCGCGAACTCGCCCGACTCGCCCTCGAAGCCGACCGGGGTGTCGGTCAGCGCCTGGTCCTCCAGGCTCGTGTCCAGGTCCAGCCCCAGCTGCCACGAGTCGGTGTCGGGGCCGAACCGCAGCGCGTCGCCGGGGTTGTGGGGATGCAGGTAGTCGATCCGCACGGTGCCGGCGAGATTGCCCTCGGCGTCGTAGCGCTGGCCGTAGGACTCGGCCAGCGCCTCGCCGCCGGAGATGGCGTCGTCGCCGGAGCCGCCGTGCAGGAAGTCGCTGCCCAGGCCGCCGAAGATGATGTCGTCGGAGTGGGTCGGGTCGAAGTAGGGATCGTCCTCGGCCGGCGTCAGGTTGAACGGCGTCAGGTCGACGGTCTTCTTGAGCGCGCCGCTCACGTTGATGACGGCCTGCTGGATCCCGAGCTGCGCCGTGATGGACTGGTTCAGCTCGGCCCCGGGGATCGGGAGCACGCCGTAGAGCGGCTCGCCGTAGGCGGAGGAGTTGCGGCTGGTGAGGATCCGGCCGTCGTCGCCGAGCACGCCGTCCTGGCCGGTGCCGCCGGAGATGAAGTCGTGGCCCCAGCCGCCGATCAGGTCGTCGTCCTCGGAGTCGCCGAAGAGCGAATCGTCGCCGCAGCCGCCGTACACCACGTCGTCGCCGGACTCGCCGTGGACCTCGTCGTTGCCGCCGATGTCGCGGCCGCAGCCGGCCACCGTCGAGCCGCCGAAGAGATCCGGCATGAACGCCGGCCCGCCGGCCGTGTAGTCGAGCAGCTCGACGCCGCGGACGACGATCCGCAGCGGGCCGTAGCCCTCGTCGACCGAGCCGAGGAGGTCGTAGTTGAACGCCAGGTGGCCGCCGCCGTCGAGCCCGTTGACGCCGACCAGACGGTGGATGTTGCCGTTGTCGCCCACGATCACGTCCGCGTCGCGCGCGTGGCGCTCGGCGAGGTCGCCGCCCTCGAGCAGGTGGTTGCGGTCGGCGCTGTCGCCGCTGCCGCCGAAGATGATGTCGTGGCCGTCGGGCCGCAGCGCCGGGGTGACCAGCGTGTAGAGGTTGGAGCTGCCGCCGATCAGGTCGTCCTGGCCGAGGCCGCCGAAGATCACGTCGTCGCCGCCGCCGCCCTCGACGTAGTCGTCGCCGTCGGTCTCCGCCGGGACCGACGGGGTCAGATCGAGGTCGCCGATCGGGTTGGCGACGTTCTGGTTCACGCGGGCCGCCCCCACCGGATCGCCCGCCAGCGCGCCGGCGATCGAGCCGTCGCCCTGCAGCACGTCGTCGCCGAGCTGGCCGAACAGGACGTCGTCGCCGGGGCCGCCCGCGATGTGATCGTCGCCGAAGCTGTCGAGCCCGGCGTCGGGATCGAGGCCGGCCTCGATCGCGTCGGAGTGCCACAGGTTCGTGATCAGGTAGACCGCCCAGCCGGGCACCTGGCCATCGCTGTCGCGGTAGTCGCGCGCCACGCCGTCGATCAGCAGCCTGCCGCTGTTGTCGGCGTCCGGGTCGCCCAGCCAGTCGGGCCGGTTGTAGAGCAGCTCCCCGAGGGCGTTCGGGGGCAGCGGGCCGGTCTCGGGCAGCGGGTTGGGACGGTCGGTGCGCGTGTACATCAGCTCCTCGAGCAGAGCCTGGAAGCGCGGGTCGGTGATGTCGCCGAAGCGCACCAGCAGCTCGACCTGGTCGCCGAAGATCAGGTCGTCCCCGGTCTGGCCGTCGATCGTGTCGCTCTTCGAGCCGCCGATCAGCAGGTCGTTGCCCGCGCCGCCGGTGATCACGTCGTCGGCGCCGTCGTTGAGCTCGACCGTGGTGACGCCCACGACGGCGCCGGTGGTGAGGATGCGGTTGGTGCCCTCGGCCTGGTCGATCCGGCCGTGGTCGCCGATCACGATGTCGTCGGCGTCGCCGCCGTGGAGCGTGTCCTCGCCGCCGGTGAGCGGGTCGGCCGTGGCCGTCCTCATGACCTGGAGCTGCATCCCGTCGTTGCGGATGACGTACGCGAAGCGCTCGCCGGTGAGCTGCCAGACGGCCCCCGGCGTGAACGCGGAGAGCACGATCGGGCCCGCCAGCTCGATCCCGGCGCCGGCGAACAGCGTCCTGAGGCCCTCCACGAAGACGGCGTCGGCGGCGGCGTCGACGGCGGCCTCGTTCACCTCGGGCGTCCCCGGGTCGTTGCGGTCGACGCCGGAGGCATCGTCGAGGTCCGGGGCGGTGACCCCGCTGAGGACGAACGGCAGCGGCTGGTCGGTGCTGGACACGTGCAGTATCTGCCTGGCCAGGCTCAGGCGCTCGGTGAGGTCGAGGTTGAAGCCGTCGTCGCCGTAGATGTGGTCGGGGCCGCCGCTGCCGGAGATCACGTCGTCGCCGGAGCCGCCGGCCAGGTGGTCGCCGGCCTGGCTGCCGAAGATGACGTCGTTGCCGGGCCCGCCGTAGATCGCGACCAGGGCCGTCGCGTTGCGCGCGTCGATCACGTCGTGGCCGGCGTTGTCGTACTGGCGCCCGCGCTCGGTGAGCGCATCGGTGACCGAGTCGTAGAAGTACCCGTCCGCGGTGGTGTCGCCGAGGACGACGAACGCGGAGTCGGGCCCGCCGCCGCCGTTGATCGTGATGTGGTCGCCGCCCATGAGCGTCTCGCCCGTCTCGGGGTCGATCACCCTGACGGTGGCGTCGAGCAGCGTGCCCGCCGTGAGCGCGCCACCGGTGACATGGAGCGTGGCGCCGCTGACACCCGTCACGGTGAAGACGCCCTCGACGCCGCTGATCGTGATGTCCTGCCCGGCGGCGAAGCCGAAGTCCTCCCAGTGCAGCTCGTCGGTGCGGGTGACCTGGCCGGACGCGAGGTCCATGTCCCCGGTCACCGAGAGCGCGGTGTTGCCGCCGCCGTGGACGACGGTGATCGAGCCCAGGAGCGTGTTCTCGACGGTGAACCGGTCGTTGCCCTGGCCGAGCAGGATGCTGACGATCTCGATGTCGTGGAAGCTGATGCCGCCCTCGAAGGTGCGCTCGTCCTCCTCGCCGTCCTCGCCGAAGTCGAAGGTCCGCGAGTTGCCCGAGCCGAGGCCGAAGACGTGGCCGTACTCGGTGGCCTCCACCGGGACCCGGTTGCCCTCGTCGTCGCGCAGCGGGAGGCCGTAGATCGGCGCCAGCGCCAGCGCCTGGTCCTCGGAGACGTAGTCCAGGCTCCCGACGTCGTTGGCGAGGCTGCCGTCGTTGAAGATGTTCAGGCGGTCCGAGTGCAGGTCCTCGTTCTCGTCGAACACCAGGAACGGCAGCTCGACGTCGATCTCGCTGGGAAGCTTGACCCCCGGCGAGAGCGGGCGTTCCTTGATCTTGCCGCCCTCGACGATCAGCGGACCGAACAGCTGGGCCACCAGGTGCGGCTGGGCGTCGAAGAACTGCTCCGGCTGAGACTGGTCCGGGACCACGTAGTCCGGGTTCATCGTCACGAGCACCGTGAACGGCTGGTCCCAGTTCGACGCGTTGAAGACCACGCTCGGCGCCGTGACGGCGTCGCCGGGCCGGAAGCAAGGCTGCGCGTTGCCGCTTTCGAGCGCGCACTCGACCATGCCGTCGCCCGGTGAGACGAACGTCTTGCCGTCGGTGTGGATGCGGACGACGACCTCGTCGTCCTCGCCGGGCTCGTTGGCCTGCGGGGCGCGTGTGAGGCGCAGCGTGTAGGTGTCGTCTGTGATCGGGCCGACGATGGTGGAGCCGCTCGTCTGCTCCACGACCACGCCGCCGCTGTCGTTGTCGCGGATGTCGACGTCCAGCTCGCGGACGTCGCCGACGTCGCCGAACTCGCTGCCGCTGCTGGTGACCTCGTGGAAGATCGTGCGGAACATGCGGTTCTCGATCGCCGCGTCGTTCTTCGCCGTCACGTTGATGGTGAACAGCTGATCCCAGTTGCCGTCGTCGAAGGTGAGCGTCGCGAGCGTCGTCTCGGTTGCGGCCGTGAAGCGGTCGTCCGGATCGACCGCAGCCGACAGGATCAGCTGGTCGTCCCACGGCCCCGCGAAGGTGACGGTCACTGTCTCGCCGTCGTCGGGGCTCTTCGTGAGCTTGATCTGGTAGCTGTCGGGGCCGCCGTTCTCGACCACGAGCGTGTCCGTGCCCGTCTGCTCGATGATCAGGCCGGGCTTGTCGTTGTCGATCACCCGCACCTCGACGTTGGCGATGTTGAGCCGGTCGAAGTCCGGGTTGAGGCTGAAGATCGAGTGGCTGACGACCGCGACGCGCTCGCCCTCCTCGGCGACGTCCGGGACCGCGCGCACGTAGATCGTCTGGCTCCGGTTCCACGCGAACTCGCCCGACGTGGCGAAGCTGTCGAAGGTGAGCACGATCGCCCTGCGCCAGTCGATGCCGTCGAGCGATATCTCGAGCAGGTCGCCGTCGATCGCCTGGTCGCTGGACGCAGCCAGCGCCGCCGAGACCGTGATGTAGGCGAACGTCCGCGGGCCGCTCGGCGCCGGGACGGCGAAGTCGAGCGTGTAGCACTCGACCGCGGTGCCGCCCTCGTGGCCCATCGGGTCGTCGCAGTCGGTGGGCAGCTCGCCGGTGCCGGCCGGGAACGGATCCCCGCCGTCCACCAGCAGTGTCTCCACCACGGTCGAGAAGCCGCGGCTCTCGGTGGCCTGGACGGCGCCCGTGGCCGCACCGGCGACGTTCAGGCGGATGCCCGGGACATAGATGCCGTCGAAGGCGTCGTCGTCGGCGACGACGCTGTGGTTGATCGTGCCGCTGACGCCCTCGATGGACAGCGACACGACGCGGCCCCTGACGTCGCCGCCGACGTCGATGGTGTCGCTCCCGGTGCCGCCGATGATCGTCGTGATCACGCGGACGTTGGTCGAGAGCACGTAGAAGTGGTCGTCGCCCTCCATGCCGTCGACGTCGACCCGCTCGAGGTTCTCGTACTCGATCGTCAGGCCGGCGCCGTAGATGGCCGTTGACGTGATGACGAAGTTGTCGGCCGCCTCCGTGCCGATGACCACCAGGGTGTCGACCCCCTCGCCGCCGTCGATGGAGACCGGGGCGTTGATGTTGTACTCGATGCGGTCGTCACCCTCGCCGCCGTTGACGATCGACTCGTCGCTCGCGACCTCGTTGGTCTGCTTGAGCAGGAAGGCCCGGACCAGGAAGTCGTCGTTGCCGCCGTCGCCGAACAGCTTGAGCAGCGCCTTGTTGGAGTAGACGACGAACGTGTCGGAGCCCGCGCCGCCGTAGACGACGGCCGGGAAGCTGATGCCGCGGCTGAGGAACCCGCGCGTGGTCTGGAGCGTGTTGATCTCGTCGCCTGGCGCGACCGTGCCGGCCGTGCTCAGCTCCTCGTCCTCGCCGTCCCCGTTCTGGTCGGCCTCCCACTCGGTGGGCATCGACACGCGCGGCGCGCCGAAGAGCTGGCCGAACTGGAAGAAGTCGTTCCCCGCGCCGCCGTCGAGGGTCATGATCGCGCTCGTGTCGTCGGAGTAGAAGCGGTCGCCCTGGTCGCCGCCGTTGACGCGCAGGACCTCGATGTTGCGGTCGTAGTTGACGCGCTCGTAGAAGGGGCCGAAGACCGCCGGGTCGGCCATCGTCGGCTGCATCCGGGCCACGAAGGCCGGCGACTTCGGATCGTTGAACGCCAGGTTGCCCTGCTCGAAGTACTTGGCGCGGATGAGGAACGTGTTGGAGACGTCCTCGCGGCCGTTGATCGTCAGCACGTCCGCGCCGTCGCCCGGATCGCCTTCCTCGTTGATGTTGATGATGTTGTCGGTGAGCGGGTCGCCGTTGAGGTTGACCGTGATGTGGTCCTGGGCGCCGCCGCTGAAGACGTTGACCATGTCGCGCGCACGCGTGGGCTCGTTGCCCGTGACGAGGCCCGCCGGGCCGTCGACGCCGTCATGGAACTTGTCGGAGACGTCGAGCGACGGGATCTCGTCGATGATGATCTCGTCCTCGCCGTCGTGGGTCGAGATGTCGATGTGGCCGCGCAGCGAGAACGGCGAGAAGTTGACGTAGTCGGCGTCGTCGTTGGTCTGGATCTCGATCGTGGTGCCCCGCAGCGCGCCCTCCAGCCAGATGCTCGAACCCTCGTCGTCGTCGTCACCCACGCGGTCGCCATGGATGACGATCTCGTCGATCGTGTCCATCCCCGGCGTGGCCCCGACACGGGACGTCTGCCAGAAGCGCACGTCGTCGCCCGCGGTGACGGACAGGCTGCCCAGCGGGAGGTCGAGGAAGGTGTCCGTCCCGGACTCGCCCAGGAACACGTCGCCGTCGGTGGCCGTGATCGTCACGTCGCCCCCGCGCGCGTCGGCGTCGGTCCCGGCGCGCAGCGACACGGTCCCGGTGGCGCTCAGGACGATGAACGTGCCGGCGTCGACGATGGAGCCGTCGATCGTGATGTTGGCCAGGAACGCGTCGGCGGTGTTGGTCGTGACGATGTCGATCGCGCCCGAGGCGTCCAGCGTGGAGCCGAGCTCGATTCGCACGTCGTCGCCGGAGCGGATGATGATCGAGCCGTTGCGCGCCTCGATCAGCTGGCCTTCCACGACGACGTCGTCGAACTCGCTGTCGGTGTCGTCGGCGTTGATGACGATCGAGCCGTTGGTGGAGATCACGCTCTGGGTGATCGTGACCCCGCTCGTGCCGTCTCCGGTCGGGTCGAGCGCGTCGAAGAAGATCGACTGCGCGGCGTGGATGCCGTATGCGCCCGCGCCGGTGCACGGCTCCAGGACGCAGGTCATCTCGGCGGCGCCGGTGTTGCGGATGTTCACGCCGCCGGTGGTGGAGATGCCCTGGATCACGCCGATGGCCGTGTTCAGCCAGTTGGCCGGCGTGCCGATCTCGTCGCGCGCGGACAGCCACACCTTGCCCGAGATGACGTTGTCGCCCTCGCTCTGGCCGTCGTCGTCCGCGTCTGGCCTGCCGTTGAAGATGGCGCCCGTCGGGACCGTGATGAAGGCGACCGGCACGGGACTCGAGCCGCTGGCCTCGACCGTGAAGATGCGCAGGTCGCCGAGCAGCTCGATCAGGTAGGTGTTGGCGATCGAGCTGCTGGACGTGAGCGTCGCGTCCGCCGCGGGGCCTCGCTCCCTGTAGTGCGTGTCGATGTCGAGCTCGTTGCCGGCCTCGCCGATGCCGCCGAGCCTGCCGGTGAGCTTGATGCTCTGGCCGAGGACGTCCCTCAGCGGCCTGCTGGCGGGCGTGACGGCGTCCTCCCAGATGTCCTGGCTGAACTCGTCGAGCTCGTCCTCGACGACGTCGGGGCCGTCGCGGATCATGCTCGCGCTCAGCTCGACGTCGCCCTGCGTCGCGATCACGCGCCGGACGACCACGCCGCCCTCGGTCTCGAACAGGTAGACGCCGTCGATGCCGCGCGCCGTCAGCGTGCCCGGGAGCGGCGGGTCGTCACCGCTGTGGAGCAGGTCGAGGTCGCCCGCGGTGTCGATCTCGATGGCGTTGCCCGCCTCGCCGATCCAGCCGCGGGCGTCCAGCTCGATCGTCTTCGCCTTGATCTTCACGAACTCGGTGTCGAGCGCGTCGAAGATCGAGCCGTCGGACTCGAGCCGGATGCTGCCGGAGGCCGAGAAGGCGGTCTCGAGGTTGAGGTCGCCGGCGTCGTTCGTGGAGTTGCGGTGGAAGATCCAGAGGTCGTCCGACGCGCGCGCGGTGAGCGTGCTGCCAGGTGTGAGGTCGACGAAGAAGGGCAGCGCCTCGGTGCCCACGCCGCCGGCCCCGCCCTCGAGGATCAGGTCGCCTGTGCAGGCGTTGACGTTCACCGTGCCGAGTACGTCCGGGCAGGCGGCGCCGGGAGTGCCCTGGCCGCTGGCGTTGACGATGCCCTCGCTGGCCTTCAGCCGCACGCTGCCCGGCGTCCAGACGGTCTCGATCTTCATCTCGCCCTCGGAGCCGAGCATGACGTTGTTGCTCGCCTCGACCCTGATCACGCCCGTGTTCTCGAGGTCCACGTCGTCGCGGAGCTCGACGATGATCGTCGTCACGATCGGCCGCTTGCCGCGGACGATCGTGAGGACCGGCGCGGCCAGGGCCAGGTCGGACGTGAACAGCGTGTCGTTCCCCGAGAAGGTGATCGTGTCGCCGTCGACCTCGGTCACGAGGTAGGACTCGCCGGCGCTCGTGATGTTCGGGTTGCTGTCGTCGGGATCGCTGCTCCTGACCCTGATCCGGTCGCCGGCCTGGATGCCCGTCCAGGGGCTGCCGTCGGTGCGGATCAGGGTGTCCGGGACGATGAAGCCGTCCTCGTCGAAGCCGTTGTCGGCGAACCGGACCTCGACGTCCTCGAAGGTGCCGCCGGGGATCTCCTGGAAGGTCGGGTCGAGGACGACCGAGCGGACGGTGACCGACGCGCCCGGCTGTGAGGTGAGGACGGTGTCGACGTCGCCGTCGCCGTCCTCGTCGGCCACCAGCGTGATCACCCTGCCGTCCAGCGACACCGACTCGACGATGAGGTAGTCGATGCCCTCGGTGGTGTTCGCGGTGTTGCCGTAGACCTTGATCGTCGAGCCGGCCGTGATCCCGGTCCACGTGCCGTCCTCGCGGGTCAGCGTCAGGCCGCCGGCCTCGAAGGTGACGACGGCATCGATCGAGGGGTCGACCACCGGCACGATGTCGACGGTCACCGTCTCGTTCACGAGCACGGTCGGCACGGTGACCGTGTCGGTCTCGTCCTCGGGGGTGCTGAAGTCGGGGAAGACGCGCTCCTCGGCGAGCGTGAGCACGGCGCCGTCGACCGACTCGACGAGGTAGTGCGCCGTACCGCGCGGCTGGCTGAGCGTGGCGCCGATGACCCGGATCACGACGCCCGCGACGATCCCGGTCCCGGCCCAGGTGCCGCTCGTGCGCGTGATCGTGAGCGCGCCGGCGTCGTAGGTCACCTGGACGTCCTCGATCGCCGTGCCGCCGAGGTAGGCCACGTCGGCGCGCTCGGCCGCTCCGAGGGCGACCTTCTCGTCGGGTGTGAAGTCGTGCCCGTCGATGAGGATCGTGGTGGTGCCGGCCGAGCGCCCGATCTGGCCGTTGTTGCCGGCGCCCTTGACGATCAGCGTGACGTTGATCGCGATGATGTTGGGGTCCTCCTGCACGGCGTCGGTGTCGGTGACCTCCTTGAGGAGCCCGAAGCCGAACATGTTGAGGAGCTCGTCCTCCTCCCACTTCTTGGTGCCGGAGTCGATCCGGTTGCTCTCGGCATCTGACAGCTCGTACTGGAAGCTGACGTCCAGCTCGTCGTCGAACGCGGTCGGGAAGAGGACGCCCTCGTTGGCGAAGTGGATCGCCAGCGCGGCGTGGAGCATGTGGTACTGGGCGGTGCGCGCGTCCTCCTGGGCGTCCACCAGGCTGTCGATCTGCGCCGGGGTCAGGCAGAGGTCATCCGGGTCGTTCTCCGGATCCACGCAGCCGGGCTGGTTGAAGGCGATCAGCGAGTTGCGCTCGCTGGTCGACAGCTCGACCCGGAAGAACTCGTCGTACACACCCGGGGTGGCCTGCTGGCTGCGGTAGCTCCAGTAGATCGCGTAGGCGTCCGAGTCGAGGTAGGCGGTCGGGAGCTGCAGGCCGCGGTCGGAGAAGTACTCCTCCCACTGGTTGCCCAGCGTGTCGTACTGGGCGCCGCGCGCGATCTCCAGGGTGAGGATGGCGTCGTCGATCTCGTCCTCGGGGACGTTCTGGTCGCGGAAGAACTGGCTGTAGAAGACGACCTCCTCGGTCGTCAGCCTGGGGATGAAGTTGTCCTCATGCTCGGTCGGGTCGGCCTGGCGGTTGCGCCACTGCCAGTACTGCTCGTACTCGCGCTCCTTGGAGCCCGCGAAGGCATCCTTCTGTGCCTGGATCTTGGCGTCCGCGGCGGGACCGGTGAGCGCCAGCGAGCCCCAGACCCCGGCCTGGAGCGCGGCGAGGCTGCGGTCGTCGCGGACCTGGTTGGTGTTGGCGTCCAGGAGGCGGCCGTTCTGCACCTCCACCCACGCGTCCCCGTCCGTCGCCCGCAGCTCGACCAGCCACAGGTCGCCGCTGGGCTCGGTGACGTAGACGTCGCCCTTCGCGCGGATCGTGACCGTCGCGCCGGGCAGGCTCCCGGAGTCGATCGGCAGCGGCGTGCCGGCGACGCCGATCGCGCCGGGGAACAGCGAGTTGCCGGTGCTCATCTCGACTTCCTTGCCGCCGGCGATCAGCGTGAGCGCGCCGCCGGTGATCCTGCCCGTGTGGGGAGTCCCCGTGCTCGGTGCGACGAGGATGTCGCCGGCCGAGGTCAGCACGATGTCGCCGCGGGTGACAGACCGCACCTCCTGGATCGGCAGGTCCCCGGCGAGGCTGTCGATGAAGACGCCGCCGTCGGAGGTCACGGCGCGCAGGCCCGGGCGCTCGGGGATCGCGTACCAGCTCGTGTTGGTCGCGTAGTTCTGGGCGCTGACGCTGAGGTCGAGGTTCGCCGCCGAGCCGAGGTAGCGGTAGAAGGCGCTCCCGACAGCGACGACGTCGCGCTGGTCGGTGACGACCTCGGTCCAGCGCAGTCCGTTGAGGTAGTTCTCCCCGGCCAGATCGACGGTGGCGCTGGAGTCGAGCTTGCCGATGTAGCGGTACACGCGCCCGCGCGTGCCGATGCTCGTGGTGTACGAGTCGTCGACGCGGACCGTGTCGCCCCACGCGAGCGTCTGCGTTCCGGCCTCGCACTCGGCCGGCGCGCCGGTGAGGCAGCGGCTCTCGTAGCGGTGGACCGGCGTGTTCAGCCGCTCGAGGCCGTCGGCCGGCGTGAAGCTGGACTGCATGCCCGAGATCCGCAGCGGGATCGGCCTGCCGGGGCTGCCGATGCCTTCGCCGGCCAGCAACTCGACGTTGAGGCCCGAGATCACCCCGTCGCCGCCGGCCATCTCGATCCGGCCGTCCGCGTCGATGCTGGTGGTGCCCGTCGGGTTGAGGATCTGGCCGTCCACCAGGACGTCGCCGGTCGAGTTGACGTCGATCGAGCCGGCGGTCTGGCCGAGGAAGTTGATCGGGAGCGAGCGGTGCGCGTTGATCGTGTGCGTGTGGAAGATGTCGTAGGTGTCGGTCTGGACGTAGTTCGTCCAGTAGACGCGCTTGATGCAGCCGAAGAAGCGGATCGCGCAGTAGCTGCCGTGGCTCTCGGTGAGCAGGCCGGTGGAGCCCGTCTGCACGGTCTTCTTCTCGTAGGTGTACTCGTCGTCAGCGGCCGAGCCCGAGGCGCTGTAGAAGTACCTGCCTGAGGGATCGGGGATCTGCGGCTGGCCGGTGACCTCGACCGAGTCCCAGTTGTCGATGTGGGTGGCGCCCGGGATGAAGCCCAGCCAGGTCGACGTCTCGACGTACTTGCGCTTGATGTGCGCGATCTTCACGACCGCGGTCCAGCCGAAGCGCTTGGACTGGTTGGGCTGGTAGTCGGGGATGTTGAAGCTCTCGATCAACTCCGTCGCCGAGGCGCCGCCGGCGTCGGTGGTCACCCTGACGCCGCTCGCGGTCCACTGGTAGAGCGTCACGTAGGCGGTGTCCGCCAGCGTGCGGCTCGGCGTGACACCAGGGGCCGTGATCCCGCGCAGGTCGGGGGCCACCTGGCCGGGGATCTGCGGGCTCCCGTCGCCGTGGTCGGCGATCAGCAGGATGCCCTCGCCGCGCTTGGACAGGTCGATTCCCTTGATCACCACGTCGCGGCCGGTGGCGTTGTTGATCTGCACCGTCGGGTAGCCGCCGAGCACGCGGATCTCGCCGCCGCCGGTGTTCAGGACGGTCCCGAACAGCTCGACGTAGCCGCCGCGCGTCCGCACCTCCACGACCTCGAAGCGGCCCAGCGTCGTGTCGTAGAGGACCCGGAAGCCCGACCCCTTGACGCTCGCGTGCGTGATCTCGCGCGTGCCCGAGTTGGCCGCGAAGTCCAGGGCCTCATCGAGGACCGCCGCCCCGAGGTTCAGGACATAGCGGTCGCGCCCGCTCTGCATGACGCCGTTGATGTTGATGAACGGCGCGGCGATGTGGATGCGGCCGCCGGTGATCGTGGCCGGCCGGCTCTCGACGTCCTGCGGGTCGACGGCGTGCTCGAAGCCCGCGCTGAGGCGGTTGCCCGGGTCGTTCTCGGGGATGGTGCAGAAGACGATGCGCGGGTCCGAGTGCTGGGTCAGCGTGCCGCTGCACGCCGGTGCCACGTTGGGGCTCAGCGCGGCGGCGCCGGCGCCGAACTGGCCCGTGGTGAAGTCGGTGACCTGGCCGTCGGGGTTGCCCGCGAACGAGAACGCGTCCTCGGTGTCGAGGTAGAAGTCGCCGCCGGCGATGATCGTCAGCAGCTTCGCCCGGACGGTGTTGCGGATGATGATGCTGCCCTCGCCGTCGGGGTTCGTCTTGAGCGTGACGGGGCCGTTGTCGTTGATGATGCCGGTGCCGCCCTCGTTCTCCGGCAGGACCGTGAGGTTCGGCCAGGGGCCCGTGTAGGCGCCGAGCAGCGCGCTGTTCTCCACGTGGACCATCGGCTCGACCTGCCCGGAGACGTCGTAGGTGAAGCTCACCGCCCCGGCGGAGATGTCGGGCTGGAAGAAGTCGTCCTGGTCGACGCGGTTGTCGGTCGCCGCGTTGTCCTGGCTGTCCTCGAGGATCGTCGGGTTGTCGTTCGAGACCAGCGTGCCGTTGAAGTAGACGCCGCCGAGCAGGCTCGGGATGAAGATGCCCTTGATCTCGAGGAAGGCGACGGACTTGTTGTTGATCGTGACCGCCACGTCGCTCGGCGCCACGAAGTGGCCGCCTCCCTGGAAGACGTCGGCGCGGACGTCGACGATGCCCGGCTGAGCGAAGATGTGGCCGATCGTGACGGTGACGACCTCGAGGTCCTCGTAGGTCTTGTCGCCGTTCGGCGCCGTCTCCACCAGCCCGAGGGCCTCCAGCTCCGCTTCCAGCCGCGCGATCTCGCTCAGGTAGAACGCCTTCAGGGTCGCGTTCTGGGCGCCGTACTGGGCGAGCTGCTGCTGGGCGTTGATGAGCGCGAGCTGCAGGCCGTTGAGCTGCGGCTTGATGCCGACGGTGATCGCGAGGCCGCCGACGATGGTGGTGCCGTTCATGTTCAGCGCCACCGGGGCCGGCGGGGTGCCGGCCGGGCCGTCGATGTCCACGATCGCCTGGAGCTGGGTCGCGTTCGGGTTGCCGCCGAGGAAGTCGATCGTGACGTCCTTGTGGCGGTTGGTGCCGGTGACGACCCTGCCGTTCACCTCGACGGTGCCGTGGGCGGCGCCGAGCGTGTTGCTCTTGTACTTCTCCTCGCCCGAGCCGCCGAGCAGGCTGTGGAGGCCGTCGCCGACGGCGCTGACCCAGCTGACCACCTTGGCCTTGCCGATCATCACCGCCTGCGTGTCGCGGTTGGCGTGGAGGTTGGCCTGGCGCGCGGTCTCGATCACGGCGTGGGTGCTGGGCACGCTGGGCGTCCCGTCGACGGTCACCTCGTTGAGGATCCGCAGCTGCGACGTGGCGTCCACGTCGTCGATCGGGATCAGCGAGCCGGCAAACCCGTCCCAGCGCGCCTCGATCCGCCACGAGTCGGCAGCGATGAGCGGATCGAGCGCCGCGCTGCGGCCCGCGGTGAGGTTTGCGTCGCCGAGCGACTTGAGCAGGGCACCGGGGGCGACGTAGACGACGTTCTCGGGCGTGATCTCCACGGTCGCATCCCCGAGCGCGACCGTGGCTGCGCCGAACGTCTCCGCGTTCACCTGGACGCGGACGTCGCCGTTGCTGCGAGCGGAGATGTTCAGGGCGCCGGCGGTCTTCAGCGTGGCGTCGCCCACGTTGACCGTCGCCTCGGCGGCGGGGGTCGTGATCGAGACGTCCGCGCTGGCGCCTGAGAGCGCGCCCCAGGTGGTGAAGGTCAGCACGTCGTTGAGGAAGAACTGGTTCAGCGCGCGGAGCCGGAACGTGTCGGCGTTGGACTCGGGGCCGTGCACCTCGAGGTCGGCGCCGTCGCCGATGTCCACGAGCGTGGTCACGGTGATCACGGAGTGGCTCGTGGCCGCGGCGCCGCTCGCCAGGCCGCCGGTGGTGCCGAAGATGTGGTCGACCAGGAGGTCCGGCTTGCGGACCGTGTTGACCGCCGCCACGTCGACCGACCGGGCGTCCACCACGGAGCCGTCGGCCACGGCGGCCTTGACGTGGGAGACAACGTCGTTGTCGACCTCGGCGCCGGCGCCCGACAGGAACCCGATCGCGAGCGTGATCACCTGGGTGTTGAACGTCGCGGTGTGGCTGGCGCCGACCGAGAAGGCGCCGCTGCCTCGCTGGGAGACGTCCACCGTGACCGCGGATCCGGCGACGGAGGTGCCGTCGTCGGCGATCGTGCCGAGCGAGGCGTAGGTCTCGGCGGTGGTGTGCGTCTCCGGCCGGACGGCCGCGCCGCTGATGACGCCTCCGGCGCCCGAGATGGTCAGGGCGAAGTTCTCGTCGGTCCCCGCGGCGCCGACGTTGAGGCTGCCGCCGGTCAGGTTCGAGCCGTTGCCGAGGTAGGCCAGCGTCAGCATGTTCGAGGTGGCGTTGGCCTTGCCCGCGCCGAGCGCGATGAGGCCGATCGAGGCGTTGCTCGCGCTCGCGAACTGGTCCGTGTTGCCGACGGCGCTGATGGTCGTCGCCTCCTCGATCGCGAACGTCGCGGCGCCCTCGACGAAGCTCTTGACCGATCCGTCGACCATCGCGAGGGTCTCCGACGCGGCGATGCCGATCAGCAGGCTGCTCGCCGAGCCGGTCGCGGTCGCCCGGGCCGTCTCGCCGCCGCTCGGCACCAGCAGCGACGCGGCGACGCGCAGGCTACGGGCGTTGACGTCGGACCCGCTGCCCAGGGACGCGGTGACGGTCGGCCTGACCTCGGCGGTGGACTTGGAGACCCCGACCGCCAGCGCGCCGGCGCTGACGCCGATCGCGTCGGCGGTGGCCCGCGGCCTCGACGTCGCCTCGATCCTCACGGCGCCGCGCTCGAGCCGGTAGATGCCCGCGGTGCGGCCGGCGGAGTCCGTGCCCGTCAAGCCGACCAGCTTCCCGGAGGGCTCGTGCGCGCCGAGCGCCGGGATCGACGGGCCGCGCGGCAGCGCCGACTCCACCCAGTGCGAGCCGTTCCACTCGAAGATCGTGGCGACCAGCGTGCGCAGGAAGAACGTCCCCGGAACCGGGCCGGCGGGGAAGTTCTCGCCCGCTCCGACCCCGGGCTTCAGGTCGAACTCGGTGTTCGCCTCGTCCCACTCGTAGAAGTCGCCGGTCGTGGTCAGCCTGAAGAGGCCGCCAAGGCCGGCCGCGAACGTCCACGCGCTCCCATCCCAGCGATAGACCCCGGGGATCTTGAACGTGTCACCGCTGCCGGTGGGCGCCGTCAGGACGAACAGCCGGCCCTCGGTGTTGCCCGTGGTCGGCAGGGTCACGTCGTCCGCGGGCAGGACGGCCAGCTCGAGCAGCGGCTGCTGGATCCAGGAGGAGCCGGTCCAGATGTACAGCCTGGTCGGCGTGTTGCGCACGAAGGCGTCGCCGGCGGTCGCGGTGTCCGGGAAGCTCGTGACCGGCGTCAGCGACTGGAGCTCGTAGCCCGAGCCGCCCCAGACGTAGTAGCCGGCGATGTTCGAGCCGTCGATCTGGGTCAGGCGGAAGTAGAGGTCGATCGGCGCCTGGAAGATCCACTCGCCGAGGCCCTCGCTGTAGCGGTACAGGCCCGCGGGCTCGGGGTCGTCGTCGGCGTCGGCGTCGTCGGGGAGGGCCACGGTGAGCAGGAAGGTCCGGCCCTCCACGAGGCCGGTCACCGGGAACACGTCGTCAGCCGTCGGCAGCGCGGTGACCTCGACCACCGACTGCGGGAGGAAGGACGAGCCGTCGAAGACGTAGACCTCGGGCACCGGGGTGCGAACGAAGATGTCGCCCACCGCGGACCCCAGCGGTGGCAGGTTGCTGCCCTCGTCCGCGTCCTGCTTCGTGATCCGCAGCGCGGTGATCTCCGTGTCCGCCCCGATCGTCGCGGACGTGATCGAGGTCACCTTGGCGGTCGGGATCGTGCCCGTGCCGGCCACGATCCCGGCCGCTCCCGCCACCGCGACGGCGTCCGCGGTGTCCGGGCTGTCGGCGAGCACGGAGACGCTCCCCGCGTGGATGGTGCCGGCCTCGAGATGCGCGGTGGTCGTGGCGTTCACCGTCGCCTTGGCGAAGGCGGCGCCGACCCCGATCAGGCCGACCGCGAGACCCAGGTCGGTGGCGGTCGCACGGTTGGCGGCCTGCGCCGCGACGGTGAGGTCGCCTCCCGCGAACACGTCCCCCCCGACGTCGAGCGTGGCGGTCGTCACGGCGTTGGTCTCGACGATCGACACGGCGCCAACCGCGGCGATCGCACCGCCCGCGCCGGCGGCGACGATCGCCCGGGCGCCCTTGCCCGAGATCGCCCCGCTGCCGCTGTGGTTGTGGCGGGCGATGACGGAGAGGTTTCCGCCGGCGGTGACGTCGGCCGGCGCGGTCAGCGACGCCGTGACGGTGGGATTGAGCTTGGCGATCCCGAACGAGAGACCGACGGCGACAGCGCCGAAGGTGGCCCCGGCGGCCGAGACCGACAGGTTGCCGGTGGAGATCGCGCTGACCGCGACGTTGCCGGTCACCTTGAAGTCCGTGTCCTCCATGCTGGCCGACACGGTCGTGGTGACCAGGGCGACCGCCAGCGTGCCCGTCACGCTCAGCAGGCCGGCGGTGATGCCGAACGCGACGGCGGTGACGGTGACGTCCGCGGTGGCGGTGACGGTGATGTTGCCGACGACGCCGGTCTTGCCGATGTCGGCGGCGCCGATCGTCGCGACGGTCTGGCCGGTGGCGATGACGACGGCTGCGGAGACGCCGACCGCGAGGCCGCCGGCGACGAGCGAGACGAGGACCGGGGTGTAGGTGCGGGTGCTGCCGGCCAGTACGGAGACGTTGCCGGCCGAGACGATCTCTGCGCCGTCGGCGATGGACGCCTCCTGGCTGCTCGCGTCGAGGACGAACAGGACCTGGGCACCGAGGGAGATGAGTCCCGCCGCGCCGGCGTAGGCGAAGCCGACGACGTTGCTGGTGTGCAGGGCTTGCACGAGAACGGTCCCCGTGGGTCCGGCGCGTATCTCGGCGGCGTTGGCTCTGGCGTTCGCGGTCGCGCCAAGCAGCACGATCGAGATCGAGGCGCCGATCCCGGCCAGGCCGCCGACGGCGACGGCGCCGACGACGGCGACGACGAGTATGTGGTCGATCGCCCTGACGTGGACGTTCCCGCCCGCGGCGGTCACGGTGGCTCCAGCGGCGATCGTCGCGTCGGTGTTGGCCCCGAAGGACGAGCCGCTCAGGACCGGGCTCAGGATCGACACCGGCGATTCGGGCCCGGTGACCACCCGGGTGAGGCTGCCAACCGCGCCGTCCGGGCCGGTGACGGCGCCGGTGAGCGTGTCGAGCTTGGCCGTCTGGCCGATGTCGCTCAGGATGGCCCCGAGGTCGGCGTCGCCGCTGAGGATGCCGAGGACGCTGCCGCCGTCGGTCGCTCCTCCGAGGATGTCGCCCCCGGCCGCCCCGGTGAGCTCGCCGACGACGGTCGAGCCCGTGTCGACCGTGGTGTCGAGGCCGTCGACGTCCAGCGCGTCGTCCTCCTCGGACCCGCTCTCGGTGCCCTCGCCCGTGGCCTCGTTGATCACGAAGGTCGGATCCAGCGGCACGCCGATCACCCACAGCGACACCGAGCCGGCCAGCCCGGCGAGCGCCGCGCCGGCACCGCTGATCGCGACGCTCACCACGCGCTTGATGGTGAGCGCGTTGATGCTGACGTCGCGCTTCGCCCACACGTCGGCGTCGCCGATCGAAGCGCTCGTGTTGTTAATGATGATGCCGACGTCGACGCCGCCGCCGACTCCGGCCAGCCCACCGATCGCGGCGCCGCCGGCGAACGCGAAGATGCCGGTCCGGTTGACCGCCGAGACGCTGACCGACTGGTTCGTATGGGCGTCCACCGGGTCGATGGCCTGGTTGATCTCGGCGTTCAGGCCGATGCTCGCGGTCGTGATCGAGCTGATCAGCGTCAGCGACACGCTGCCGGCGATGCCGACGAGGATGCCGCCCGCGCCCGTGAGGGCCACGATGTAGACGTCCTCGCTCGAGCCGGCCTGGACTGCGAGGCCGCGGTAGTCGCCGGAGGTGCCGAAGCTCTCGCCGCTGATGCTGCCGTCGTAGACCCCGCCGAGCCCGGTGCCGGGGTCACCGGCGCCGGCGGCGTCGATCTTCGTGAGCGCGCCGACGGTCGCGGTGGTGATCTTGACGATGACGGTCAGGGCCGCGCTGACGCCCGCTCCGGCCAGGCCACCCAGCGCGAGATTGCCGATCACGGTGACCACCAGGGTGTCGTCCTCGGCCGACACCAGCACGTTGCCGCCGGCGCTGATGTCGGTGAGCGGGCCGAGCAGGCCGATCGTGGCGGTTGTGGTCGAGACGATGACCGCCACGCCGACCCCGCCGCCAACGCCCGCGAGGCCGCCGGCGGCGGCGCCGACGGTGACGGTGATGACCTTCTGGTCGGAGTCCGCCAGCACGAGCACGTCCTTGCGGGCGTTGACCACGTCCGCGTCGATCGAGGCCGTGGTGATCAGGATGGCCGCCGTCAGGCTGGCGCCGACCTGGGCGCCGACGCCGATCCCGAGCGCGCCCGCAGCGACGATTCCCAGGCGGAAGAGGTCGTTGGTGGCGTTCACCAGCACCGACTGGCCCGCGTCCGCATCCGAGTTGTCCTCGTTCACCCTGGCGAGCGTCTCGATCTTGGCGATGGTCGTCGCGACCACCACGACGAGGCCGCCGCTGACCGCAGCGGAGACGATGCCGGTGGCGGACGCTACGCCCGCCATCGCGAAGGTGGCGATGTCGTCCTGGTTGACCGCGGTCACGGCCAGCCCGGCGACGCTCTTGGTACCGGGCGACGCCGAGCGCACCTGCGTCATCGCGTCGTCGTTGACGGCGGCGTTCGCGTCGCTGTCCGCGTCGGTGTCGTCCGAGAGGTCGGTGCCGCTGCGCGCGCCCGGCGGCTCGACGTCGAGACCCACGACGGAGTCGATGAAGCCGCGGACCTTGTCTATCAAGGACGACCCGGAGCTTCCGGGGTTCGAGATGTCCTGCGCGCTGCCGGGATCGGCCGGGGCCTCCGAGTAGGCGATCACGAACGCGCCGCCGGCGACGTCGCTTGCGGCGCGCTTGCCGTTCGCCGTGACCTGGACGCCGTTGCCCACGTACGCCTCGGTCACCTTGACGACGACCGCGATCTCGGGGGACGCGCCGGCGCCGAGCACACCCCCGGTCGCGATCCCGCCGGCGATGATGTCGAGCTCGAGGTGCTCGTCGGCGCTGACGATCACGTTGCCCTGGGCCGTGATCTCCGTCCCGTCGGGCAGGAGGCTCACGAGGCCTCCGATGAACGCGCGGGTGACGACCGTCACGACCCACGCGCCGACCGAGCCGGCGACCGTCCCGAGCCCGCCGTCCGCGCCGGCCCGCGAGAACGAGACGATGTGCTCGCGAGAGAGTGCCACGACCTCGACGCTGCCGTGCGAGCTGACGGACGTGGTGAGGTTGAGCAGAAGCTCGGTGAGCGGAGTCGGCAGCAGGTCGGTGAGCGCCGAGACCGGCAGCGGCGGCAAGTCGACCGGCAGCGACGGGCCGATCGACATGATGAACGCCTGGGTGGCCTTGACGACCACGCCTGCGCCGACTCCGAGGCCGACGGCGGCGAGCACCAGGGCCGAGGAGTCCGCCCGCGCGACGCCGGTGATGTGGGTGTCGTCCCAGGCGAAGACCCTGACGAGCTGGGTCGTGGGCGTGTCCTCGTGGAGGTCGTCGCCGTTGATCGTGCTGGCGAGGATGAACGCCGTGGTGGCGTTGACCAGCGCGTGAACGGTGACGACGCCGTTGACCGCCACTCCCACGGCCCCGCCGTCGGCGAAGGCCAGCAGCAGCAGGTGGTCGCGCGAGACGGCCTGGACCACGACGCCCTCGGCCGCCATGAGCAGCGGATCGCCGATCGCGCCGAGTCCGCAGTCCCCGGCGATGAACGCGGCGGCGTCGCAGTTGCGGCCGCTGTACACCGAGATCGGGACGTCGAGGGCGTCGGCGGTGACCGTCGAGGCGATGATCGCGGCCGTGGTCGTCTTGGCGACGCTGACGGCCTCGAGCGCGGCGCCGACGGCGGCCAGCAGCGCCCCGCCGAGCGTCCCGGAGAAGAGGACGACCGTGTTGTCGTCGTGCGCGGAGACGAGCACGTTGCCGCGCGCGTGCACGTCCGCGAGCAGGATGAACGCCTGCGTCTGCGGGGCGACGACGAAGATCGCGACCGCGCCGTTGACGGCCGCCAGCCCGGCGAGGCTTCCGGAGACCGCTATCCCGAGCACCGTCTCGCGCGACTCGGACTTGACGCGCACGCTGGTCTCGGCGTAGACGTCGCCGCTCAGCGACGCGAGCGTCGTCTTGACCACCAGACCGACGTTGGCCGCGGCGCCGACGGCTGCCAGGAGCGCCGCCGTCCCGGTGCCCGCGAGCGCGTCGATGAAGGTGTCGGAGGTCGCGAACACGTCCACGCGCTGGCCGCTGTAGTCGAGCGCCTCGTCCTGGTCCTCCTGGTTGATCCCGCCCAACAGCACACCGTTGGGCAGGACGATCGACGTGACGATCGCCGTGACGACGTTGATCGTGATCGACGCCGCGCCCGCAACACCCAGGGCGGCGCCGCCCCCGAGCGCCTGCGCGTCGAGGCTCTGGATGCTGTTGGCGTCCACGCGGATCTGGTTCGGAGCGTCGATGCCGACCTCCAGGCCGACCTGGGCGTTGGCGGTCTCGGTGACGTGGTTCAGGGCGATGGCGGCCCCCGCGCTGGCGAGGAGCGAGAGGCTCCCGACTCCGGCGCGGCTCTCGGCGTCGATGCTCGAGTCGGCCCAGACGTTGACGTCGCGGGTCGATGCGATCACCGCGGCCTCGCTGACCCGGGAGAGGCTCCCGGTCGTGACCACGTTCAGCGCGACCGAGCCGGCGACCCCGGCCAACAGGCCGACCGACAGGCCGACCGCTTGGACGTCGAACAGCATCGCCCCGGCGGCCGGGCCGGTGGTGATCGCCTTGACGTTCACGTCGGCGCCGGCAACGTTGGTCGCGGAGAGGTTCGCCAGCGGGGCGACCAGGGCGATGTTGAGGCTCGTCGCGAGATTGAGGGCCAGGGCGAGGCTGATGGCCGCCGACGGACCGACCGTGCTGGAGTCGGCGTCCGCGTGGTTCTCGTCGTCGGCGGTGCTGAGAACGTCGACGTTGCCCACGCGCGAGACCACCGTCACGGCCGGCCCGATGATCGCGTCGGTGACCAGGACGGGCGCGTTGATGGCGACCGCGGCGGCGAGCCCGAGGGTCGGCAGCGGCAGGTCGATCGCTCCCAGGGCGGCGGAGACCAGCGCGAGCGGCCGCAGCTGCGGGATCGGCACGCCGCCGTCCAGCTGCAGGGGAAGGTCCCCGATATCGCCGTTGGTGAGGATTGCCTGGATCAGGGTCAGCGGAGCGCCGAGCTGGGGCAGCTCGTCCGGCACCAGCACGATCAGGACGTTCTCGACCGCGACGAGCTGGTCGAGCACGTCATCGCCGACGCAGCCGTCACCGGTGCTGAGGCTGCAGCCGCTGTCGGGGAACGCCGACCCGACGACGCCGGCGTTGGCGTAGGCGGTGCTCGGTGTGTTCGTGTCCGCGCTGACGGTGACGGTGTCTGCCGTAGCGCTGCGGAACAGGAGCGAGTGGGCCCCGTCGATGAGCACCCCGACCGCGATCGCGGCTCCCGCCCCCACGAGCTCGGTGTCCGTCTCGACGTCCGCCTCGGTGCGCTGATTGGCCACGTGGTTGGCGGTGACGTCGAGGTCGAAGCCGGGCTCGACGATCAGCGGGTCGATCGCGATGCCGAGCGTCAGCAGCGAGAAGGTCTGGTTGTTGACGACGCTGAGCGCGATCGCACCCGCCGCGACGATTGTTCCGTTCGACCCGGCCTCCGCGAGCGATGTGGCGTTGTGCAGCACGTCGGCGTTGACCGTCACGCCGTCGGGCTGGGCCTCGAACGTCCCGCCGATCATCGCGGCGATCGTGATGTGGTTGGCGATGTTCAGCGAGACGGAGGGCCCCACGCCGAGCGTCCCGTCGGCCACGTCGACGGTGGACTTGGCGGTGGCGTTGCTGATGGTGTCGCTGTCGGCGTCGACCAGGACGGCGCCATCGACGTTCAGGGTCACCCGGTCCACCAGCAGGGCGATCATCAGGCTGGTGACGGCGTTGACGGCGAAGGCGCCGGCCACGCCGACCTCGGCCTTGCCGGTGCCGGAGTAGGCGTCGGCGGTCAGCGTGAGCACGCCGTCGCCGCCGTCGGTGTCGCGGATCTGCGTGTAGACCGACATCGAGGGCGCCGTGACGTTCAGGTCGAGGCCTCCGGCGACCGCGAAGATGTTGACCACCGCCACGTTGACGGCGGCGGCGACGGCGAGCCCCGCGGTGGTGTTGAGCGCGCTGGAGTCGGCCAGGGCGAAGGCGGTCGGGTCGGCCTCGCTGTAGACGACCATCGGGTCGGTCAGCTCGATGTCGCCGCCGAGCACCGCCGACACCGTCGTGGAGATGCCGACGTTGACCGCGATCGCGGCGGAGGCCCCGACGAGGCCATAGGGCGTCGCGAGCGCGGGCACGAGGTCGACGGCGCCGGCGACCGTCTCCAGCGCGTCGAGGCCGAGGCTCGAGAGCCCGACGCCGAGGTTCGTCACATCGGGCAGCGCCGCCGGAAGCGGCAGCGCCGGCAGCGGGATGGCGGGCAGCGCCAGGGAGTCCGGCAGCGGCACGGCAACGGGAACGTCGGACAGGCCGCGGGCGAGGTTCTTGATCTGGTTCAGCCAGCCGGTGACCTGGGCTCCCGCCTGGGAGGTGGAGTCGGAGTCGACGCCGCTGGAGCCGGCGAACGACTGCGCCTCGCTGTGGTCGAGCGTCGTGCCCAGCACGGTCATCGAGGTGGCGAAGACGTTGGCGACCGACGTGGCCAGCGTCGTGTCGACGGCGACCGTGAGCGCGAGCGGGCCGCTGAGCGTGATCGCTCCCCCGCTGCGCCCCGTGGCCAGCGACGTGGAGTCGGCGTCGGGCTCGGCCTTGACCAGGACCAGGCCGACCGGATCGCTGGCCGTCCCGATGGTCCCGAACACGTCCTCGACCGCCAGCAGCGCGGCTACCGTGATGTTCACCGCGACGGTGATGGCCACGGCCGGCGCGACGGCCAGGGTGCTGCCGACCACGCCCGAGCCGGCATTGGAGCTGGTGTCGTAGATCGGGGTCTGGCCGAAGCCCGAGTCCTCGGCGGCCAGCACCCGCACGTCGCCGGCCCGGACGATCGTCCCCGCGGAGGTCGCGGTGGTGATGTTGGTCGCGACGGTGATCGCGATCACGGCGCCGACGCCGTTGCCGTCGGTGTCGGCCAGCGCGTCGGCCTGGGCGATCGTGTGCGCCGTCGCGTTGACGAGGACGTCGCCCGGCGAACCCGAGTTCGTCCGGTCGGTGTCGATGACCGCCGTCGGGAGGATCGCGGCGCTGTTGATGACGGCGGAGATCGAGATGGCGAACGCGCCGGCGACGCCGACCCCGGTGGTGGCGCCCGCACCCGAGATCGCGATCGCCTCGGGCGTCGTCTGGCCGTCACCGTCGGTGTCGGTGTCGGTGTCCTCGGAGGGAAGGCCGTCGGGGCCGTCGCCGTCGGCGTTGGGCCCGTTGGCCAGGCCGGTGCGGACCGTGACGTCGCCCAGTGCCTCGATCGCGCCGCCCAGCAGCGCGGTCAGGGTGATCACCGCGATGTCGACGGCGATCGCAGTCGCCGCGCCGCTGCTGCCGGTGGCCGAGGCGTCGGCCTTCGCGCGCGCCGCGG
>JBBDYQ010000020.1:27454-110955 GCA_040901445.1 Thermoleophilaceae bacterium
ACCGTCACCGTGCCGCCCAGCGCGGTCGCGTCGACCGTCGCCGCCGAGCTCGCCAGCGTCGTGTCCAGCGCGATCGTGATCGCAATCGGGCCCGCCGCGGTCACCGCGGCGCCCGCCGCCCGGCCGCGAGCGTCGGAGGTCGTGTCCGCGTCGGGCGAGGCCAGCACGACGACATGGCGGACCGGAGCGGAGGTGACCATCGTGTCCGGATCCAGCACCGACCCGATCGTCGCCGTCGGCAGCAGCGCCGCCACCGTCACGTTCACCGCCAGCGCGAACGCCACCGCCGGGGCCACCGCAGCCGTGCTGCCCGTGACACCGCCGACGGCCACCGCCTCGGTCACATAGGTCGGCGTCGCCGCAAACGAGACCGCGTCGCCGATGCTCGGATCGCCCGCCGCCAGCACCTTCACGTCGCGGGCGGTGACGATGTCCCCGCCGATCGTCGCCGTCGTGATGTTCGTCGCGATCGTGATCGCGATCACCGCGCCAACGCCGTTACCGTCGGTATCGGCACGCGCGTCCGCCGCCGCATGGGTGTCGGCGTCGGCGAAGACCACCATGTCGCTGGCGGCCCCCGCGGTGATCGCGCTCGTCGGCAGGATCGACGCCGTCGACACCACGGCCGAGATCGACAGGGCGAACGCCCCGGCGACGCCGACGCCGGCGGTGGCGCCCGCACCCGAGATCGCGATCGCCTCGGGCGTGGTCTGACCGTCGCCGTCGGTGTCGGTGTCGACGTCGGAGTCGGCCCCGGTGAGATCGGTGTCGGTGTCGGGGCCGGTGGCCAGGCCGGTGCGCACCGTCACGTTGCCCTGCGCCTCGATCGCGCCGCCCAGCAGCGCCGTCAGGGTGATGATCGCGAGGTCGACGGCGATCGCCGTCGCCGCGCCGCTGCTGCCGGTGGCCGAGGCGTCGGCCTTCGCGCGCGCCGCGGCGTCGCCCTCGGCCAGCACCTCGAGCGGACCGTTGACCGTGACGCCGCCGTCGAGGATCGCCGAGATCGTCGTCGAGATCGCCACGTTCAGCGCGATCGCCGCCGCCGCCGGCAGGTCGAGCGGGCTGCCCAGCCCGTTCGGCGTCTCGATCTCGGGCAGGTCCGTCACCGAGAACTCCGGAATCTCCAGCCCCGCCGGCAGGATGTCGGTCGAGGGAACGTCCAGCGGCAGCGCGTCCAGCAGCTCCAGCCCCAGCGCCACGTCCGCGAGCTGATCGACCCAGCCGGTCACCTGGCTGTCGGTCGTGGTGGTGCCCGGCGTCACGCCCGAGCTGCCCGCCACCGAGTGCGCGTCGGAGCGATCCAGCGAGCTCGCCCGCACCGTCACCGTGCCGCCCAGCGCGGTCGCGTCGACCGTCGCCGCCGAGCTCGCCAAAGTCGTGTCCAGCGCGATCGTGATCGCAATCGGGCCCGCCGCCGACACCGCCGCGCCGCCCGTGCGCCCGCGAGCGTCGGAGGTCGTGTCCGCATCGGGCGAGGCGACCACCACGACGTGCCGCACCGGCGTCGTCGTCCCGATCTCCGCCGTCGGCAGAAGCGCCGCCACCGTCACGTTCACCGCCAGCGCGAACGCCACCGCCGGCGCCACCGCGGCCGTGCTGCCCGTGACGCCGCCGATCGCGACCGCCTCGGTGCGGTAGGTCGGCGTCGCCGCAAAGCCGACCGCGTCGCCGATGCTCGGATCGCCCGCCGCCAGCACCTTCACGTCGCGGGCGCTGATCACGTCGCCGCCGATCGTCGCCGTCGTGATGTTCGTCGCGATCGTGATCGCCACGACCGCGCCGATCCCGTTGCCGTCGGTGTCCGCGCGCGCGTCCGCCGCCGCGTGGACATCGGCGTCGGCGAACACCACCACGTCGCTCGACGACGCCGCCGCGGTGATCGCTCCCGTCGGCAGGATCGACGCCGTCGACACCACCGCCGAGACCGACAGCGCGAACGCCCCGGCGATCCCGACGAGCGAGGCGTCCCCGCCCGTGCCCGAGATGGCGCGCGCGACCGGCGTGGTCTTCCCGTCGCCGTCGGTGTCGGTGTCGGGACCGTCGAGGTCGGTGTCGGTGTCGGTGCTGCCGTTGGCGATCGCCGTGCGCACGATCACGTCGCCGCCGGCGCCGATCGCGCCGCCCAGCAGGGCGGTCAGCGTGATCAGCGCGACGTCGACGGCGATCGCGGTGGCCGCCCCCGCCGTGCCGCCAAGCGCCGACGCGTCGGCCTTCGCGCCGGGCGCCGCGTCGCCGACCGCCTCCACCGTCAGCCCGCCCACGGCGGTGATCCCGCCGAGGGGCGCCGCCGCCAGCGTCGTCGACACGGCCAGGTTGATCGCTATCGCCGCGGCCGCGCTGAGCGGCGTGTCGGCGCCCGCCCCATTCGGGGTCGAGATCGCCGGCAGCTCCGGAATCGCCGGCGCGTCCAGGGACGCGGGCAGCGCGATGGAGCCGACCGGCAGGTCGAGGAGCGAGTCGAGGGTCGTGAGGGAGCCGAGCCACGCCGTCACCTGCGAGGTCGCGCTCGGCGCCGACTCCTCTCCCTCCAGGCCGTCGTCCGAGACGCCGCCGCTCCCCGCCGTTGCGGCGGCTTCGCTCATGTCGAGCGACTTCGCCGCGATCGAGACGCTGCCGGCGTCGATGGTCGCGACGGAGGTGGCGACGGTGGTGTCGAGGGCGACGGTCAGCGCGATGGCGCCGCCGATCGCGGCTCCGGTCCCGCCGTTGGCGCTCGAGGTCGTCGCCGAGTCGGAGCTGGCCTCCACGTCGGCAGCGCCCGTGACGGTGACGGTCCCGGCGAGCAGGAGCGCGGCGGTCGTGTCGGTGGCGAGCGCGACGGCGACGGCGGGCGCGAGCGCCTCATCGCCCGAGTTGCCGGCCGTGGCGGTGGCCGCGGTCTGGTAGTCGCCGATGGCGTCGTGGGTGAACGTGCCGCCGGTGATGTCCCCGGCCGAAGTCGCGGCGGTCAGGTTGAGCGCAACGGCGGTCGCGATCGCGACGCCGGCGCCGGCGGCCGTCGAGGCGGTGGCGGTGTTGATCGGCGCGGAGGTCGCGCGGAGCACCACGTCGTCGCTCCCGGCGTCGAGCGTGGCCCCCAAGACGATCGCCTGGGCGGTGACGACTGACAGCGTCAGGGCGAATGCTGCGGCCGCGCCGAGCCCGGCCGTCGCGGCGCCCGCCGTGGCCGAGCTCGTGAGGTTGTGCGTGTCGATGACGTCGGCGGTGTCGGCCATGCCCGCCTCGACGGTCACGCCGCCGTCCCCGAGGACGTCGGCGCCGGCGCCGACCAGGGTGAGCGTCAGCACCTCCGCGACCGTCAGGCCGACACTCAGGCCGACGCCCACCGAGGCGCCGACGCTGCTGCTGCCGGCGGCCGAGGCGGCGTTGGCGTTGGAAAGGGCCTTGATCGAGGCCGCGCCGGTCGTGTCGACCGTGACGTCCGGGCCGATCGTGGTGATCGTGTTCGCGAGGGCGATGTCGGCCGCGAGGGCAGCCGCTGCGCCCACGGCCCCGTCGCCGGGGACCGTCAGCGCCGGCAGCGGCGGGAGCAGCGGGACGGCCGGCAGCGCCGGCAGCAGCCCGAGGGCCGTCGTCTTGAGCCCGTTGACCACGCCGAGGACCGTGGTGATGACTGTTCCCGCGCCGTCCCCGGCCGCGGCGCCGCCGCTGCCGGCGGTCGAGGTCGCGCTGCTGTTCGGGGTGGACGTGGCCGAGATGGTCGCCCCGCCCGAGCCCGCGTCGACGTCCGCCGTCACGGTCGTCGTGACCACGTCGATGGCAACTGTGAGGGCGACCGCGGCGCCGACCACGCCGGAGCCCGTTGCGGAGCTCGTGGTGTTGGAGTGGTGGCTCGTCGTGATTGCGACGGAGCCGGTCGTGTCGATCGCGCCGCCCGCGAGCGCAGTCGTGAGGTTGATGGCGAGCGCGCTTGCGATCGCTCCGCCGAGGCCGGCGCCGCCGGCCGTCGAGGTTGCGGTGGTCAGGTGGTTGCTGGTGGCCGAGAGCGTGACGTTGCCCGACCCGGTGATCTCGGCGCCAACCAGCCCGGCCGTCGTGACGTTCACCGCAATGGCGAGCGCGAGTGCCGCGCCGGCGCCGCCGGAGGCCAGTGCGTCCGCTTTGCTGTCGGTCGACGAGGTGGCCGACACCAAAACGGATCCGTTGCCTGTGCCCACGTCCAGCGGGGGCGCGCGCGCCGCGCTCCCGCCGACCATCGCCAGGCTGTTGACCACGGTGACGTTGATTGCCAGGGCGCCGGCGACGCCGGTGTCGCCCCCAGCGAGACCCGCGGTCGCGGCCGCGTGAAGGTTGTGCACGCCGTTGCCGCTCGTCGGCGAGGTCATCCCCGCGCTGACGGTGAGGCCGTTCGAGTCGATCTCGGCGCTGTTGTCGATGATCGCCGTCACGGTGACCAGGGCGGCGTTGAGCGCGGCGGCGGACGCGACGCCCGCCACGGTGGAGCCCGTGGCGCTGCCGTCGGCGTCGGCCTTGGAGTCGGTCTCGCCCTGGGCGGTCACGGAGAGCAGCCCGCCCGCGAAGATGTCCACGAGCGGCGCCACCGTCGCGAGCGAGCTGGTGACAGTCACCGTGGCGGCGATAGCGGCCGCGGCGGTCAGGAGGGTGCCATCGGTGCCGACGGCGCTGGGCACCGAGACGCCCGCCGGCGCCAGGTCGGTGGGGAGCAGGCCCGCCAGGGTCTGGACGAGCGACACCAGGCCGCTGACCTGGCCGTTGACGTCGGTCGCGCCGCTGGGTGTCTCGTCCGCGCCCGCACCGCCCGAGTCCGCGACGCTCTCGACGTCGGAGCGCCCGCGGGAGCTGACGGTGACCGAACCCGTGGCGGCGGTGACATCGCGGCTGAGGGTCGCTTCCACCAGGTGGACCGCGATCGTGAGCGCGAGTGCGGCGCCGACGGCCGCGCCAGTGCCGCCGCCCCCGGTCGCGGTCGTGTCGACGGTCGCGTCCTGCCATGCCTCGATCACGAGGTTGCCGCCGAGGGTCAGCGTGCTGGTCGCGGGCAGGCCCACGACCGACGCGCCCGCGGTGGCCGTCGAGATCGACACCGCCGCGGCGGCGGCCGCAAGCGTGGGACTGCCGCCGCCGGCGCCGCCCTGCGCGACCGTCTCCATCTCGTGGACGCTCTCGGCCGAGACGGTCACGTTCCCGACGTCGGCGGCCGTAGCGCCGGTGACGTTGCCGGTGGCGGGAATCAGCGCCTCGACGAGATCGATCACCACGTTGATCGCGATCGCGGCCCCCACGGCCGAGTCACTGGCCTTGAGCGCCTTTGCCTCGTTGCGTGAATCCGAGCGGGCGCGCACGCGGACATCGGTGCCGCCCGTCACCGTGACCGGGCCCAGAAGAGTCGCCGTCGTCGTGAGCGCGGCGATGTTCAGCGCGATCGAGCCGGCGACTCCGACCCCGGTATCACCCGTGCCCGACGTCGCCTGCGCGCGGTGCACGACGCCGTCTCCGTCGGCCGTGAACGTTGCCGGGTTGAGATCGACCACCGCTTCGATCACCAGCTCGCTCGCGGTGACCTCCGGGTTCCCGAGGACGGAGGCGGTGGTGAGCACGACCGGAACGTTGACCGCGACGCCGACGGCGGCACCCAGGAAAGTCCCGGCGCCGTCGTCGGTGAACTGGCTGGCGTCGGCCTCGGACACCGCTCGCGTCTTCGAGCCCGCGTGGACTGTCATCAACCCCGTCGTCACCAATGTGTTGTCCGTCGCCAGGGGATTGCCCAAGACCAGGGTCGTGGTCGCGGACGTCAGGACCGTCAGGGCCACGGCGGCACCCACGGTCGCGCCCGTGCCGGTAAGCAGGCCGCCCACGGGGACCCCCGGCAGCGCGGCGCCCCAGTGGTTGAGCAGGTCGCTCAGCAACGGCAGCCCGATCACGCCCAGCAGCGAGCCGACGACGCTCGTCCCCTTGTTGGCGGCGGTCGCCTGGGTCTGCACAAGACCGCCGGAGTTCGCGCGCACCGTGAGCGTGGCCGCGTCGACGGCGCTGCCCAGGAGCGTGGTGGTGGTCACCTGGATCACGACGGCCACCGCGACCGCCGCGCCGGCTCCGCCCGCGTCGGCGTCGGCCTGCGTCGTCACGTTGGTCGTGTTGTCGGAGAACACGGTGACCGAGCCGCCGGTGAGCGTGGAGCCCAGCACGACCGTCGTGGCGATGCTGACCACGACGCTCGCCGCGAGCGCGACGTCGACGCCGAGGTTGCCGCCGAGGCCTTCGGCGCGGCCCGTCGTGTTCACCACCGACTCGGAGCCGATCGACACACTGGTGCTGCCGTTGATCTCCGCGCCGAGTGCGACGACGGTCAAGGCGATCGATGTCGCGACTGTCAGCGCCGGCGACGTCACCACGGCCGGCAGCGGCAGATCGACCGTCGACCTCGACTTGACGTTTACGGTGGCGCCGGTGAGCTCCGCGCCCACGACGATCGCCAAGCCGACGGCGAGGTCGATCGGGATCGCCGGCAGCGGAAGCGTCGTCGGCGGCAGCAGGTTGCCGACCAGGTTCTCCCCGAAGGCATTGAGGTTGATCGACCCGCTGCCGGTGTTGATGTGCGTCAGGTCCAGCGAAGCGAGGACGGGGCCCGCGACCGGGGCCACCACGCCGAGCAGGGCGGTGAGCGCCGAGAGGGGCACCGGCAGCGCGTCGGTGAGCGAGTCGAGCGCGGACAGGCCGAGCATGCTCAGGAGATCGGCGTTGAGCAGCCCGTGGGGGTCGAGCGTCGTGTCGAGGCTCGGCAGGTCGAGCACGGCGATGATCTCGGCGTTCACCGTCAGGTTCGCGCCCGGCATGTCGATGATGCCGACGGCGGCAACCACGTCGATGCCGCCGTTGCCGTTGATGGTCAGCGACTGCGAGGGGGCCTGGAACACGACCGTCTCCAGGGACGCGTTGGTGCCGCCCACCACGATCAGGTCGTCCAGGAGCGGGAGGGCCGGCAGGCCGGGAACGCCGGGCAGGCCGGGCAGCGGCAGGTCCGGCAGCCCCAGCAGAGTGAGGAGGTCCGCGAGCTCCGGGAGGCCGGTCAGCAGGAACACGTCGGGGAAGCCGCTCCCGTTGATCGTCACGTTGGCCACCTCCGCGAGCACCGTGATCGGCTCCAGGCCGAGATAGCTGATCAGCTTGCCGTCCAGGCTGAGCGAGCCCGAGAAGTCCCCGGTCGCGCCGTCGGGACCTGTCGCGGTCGCGATCATGCTGGTTACCGGGCCGCCGCCCAGGAGAAGGCTGTCGAGGCCGAGCGCCCCGCCGACGAGATTCAGGACGCCTCCAGCCAGGCCCTGGATCGATTCGATGAGGAAGGTGTCGATGTTGTTGTCGGCGCCCACGAGCTGCTCGATGGCCTCGAAGCTCAGGGCGCCGGGGCTGAGGGCGCCGCCGCTGACGCTCTTCAGGCTCCCTCCGCCATCGCCGAGCAGGTTCCAGATCGCCTGGATGCTCGGCCCGTTGAGCCTGTCGTTCCCGAGGCCGCCGATGAACGAGACGTCCTTGGGGAGGTTGCCGCTGAGGACGAGGCTCAGGATGTCGTTGCCCTCCCCGCCGTTGATCAGGAGGCTGGTGGCGCCCGACGTGCTGAACGGATCGAGGATCTGCGCCGCGCCGGCGAGGCCGTTGTCGAGCACCGCATCGGGCCCGTTGAAGCTCAAGCTGTGGTTGAGGGCTCCGTCGACGCCGTCCAGGACTCCGTCGAGGCTGTCGAGGAACGTGGGCGCCAGCTCGAGCACGCCGCCGTCGAGGAGCCAGGCCGTGCCGCGGCCGACGATGTCGACGAGTATCGGGTCGAACGCGGTTCCCGCGATCTCACCGAGCAGCTGGAGCTGCGCGGTGCTCTCGCCCTGGGCGGTGGGCGACATCGTCAGCGTGATCGTGACCTCCTCGCCGAGGCCGCCGAAGGTGGGTGAACCGACGACCGTCAGGTCGAAGACGTTGTCCGTGTCGCCCACCAGGAGGATGCTGGTCAGGTCGACGAGGAGGCCGCCGAGAGGGATCGTGAGCGTGATCGTGATCGGGGCGGTGGGGATGCCCATCGTCACCGCGCCGAAGTTGAGCTCCCCGTCGAGCAGGATCGAGGATGCGATGTCGAGGATCCCGCCGAGCTCGAGCGCCTGCGGATCGTGGCCGGCGTCGTGGGCCTCGAGCTCCGCCAGCTCCTCGGCGGTCGGGACGTGCGTCTCGCCCAGCGCCAGCCTGTCGCCCATCAGGCCGTGGCCGCCGTGCCCGTAGCCGAGCACGTGCCCGATCTCGTGCAGCAGGACGGTGAGGAGGTCCATCCGCGGGGCGGTGTCGCCCGGGTGCAGGATCGACCAGCCGTGCCCCGCCCCGAAGGTGTCGATCGTCACCGACGTCCCCGCCGTGCGGCCGAGCTCCAGCCCGGGCAGGTCGCCGACCGTGACCGTGATCGCGCTCAGGTCGGCTCCCGGAAGGACTCCCTGCCAGAGGGACATGGCCTCGGCGACGACCGGATCCAGGAGCTCGAGCGTCAATGCCGCCGGCGCGGGGGGCGCGCGCGCCGATCCGGGCTCGGACGGGTCGGGGGCGGTGCCGTCGATGGAGGTGGCCTGGAGCAGCTGGAGGCCGTCCTGGGCGGACAGGACGCCGTCGGGAGTGGCGGCGTCGGCCGCGCCGCCCGACCCGGGGCCGGCGGTCGCGACGGGAGCGACGGGGCTGTCGGTGTTGTCTCCCGGCTGCGGCGACGGGTCGCTCGCGTCGTCGATCGCGAGCCCGGCGTCGTCCGCGATCGTGCCCTGGGCGGCGCTCTCGATCAGGCCGATGCCGGCGTCGCCGATGAGCGGCGCATCGGCGTCGTCACCGTCGCCGGCCTGGGTGCCGGGCGTCCCGAGCGTGACCGCCGGCGCTTCGCCGGCCGTGGCGTCCACCAGGGTCGCGCCCGCGATCTCGACCAGCTCGTCCGAGACGGGCGGGGGCGGAGGCGGCGGCGGGGGCGGCGCGATCGCCAACGGCGGCTGGGCCGGGGCGGTCGCGGGGCTGTACGTCGTGGGCGCTGCCGGCGCGATGGGGCTCGCGGGTGCGGCAGCAGGGGCGGGAGCGACGGCCGCCGGGGCGGGTGCCGGCTCGGCGGCAGGGGCGGGAGCGGGCTCGGCCGCGGGGGCGGGAGAAGGAGCGGGAGCCGCCGCGGGTGCAGGGGCGGGCGCGGCGGCGGGAACGGGAGCCTGGGCCGGAGCGGGCTCGGCAGCAGGCGCGGGCTCCGCGGCGGGGGCAGGCGCCGGATCGGCGGCGGGCGCCTGTGGAACCGGAGCGGGCTCCGCCGGGGGAGCAGGAGCGGCGGCGGGAGCAGGGGCGGCCGCGGGGCCAGAAGCCGGAGCGGGCAGGGGCGCGGAGGGCGCCGGCGCGGAGAGCGCCTCCTCGAGGATGTCCGTGGCCGCGGTGTCCGCGGGGGCGGCGGCCAGGAGCCGCTGCGGCTCGTGGCCGTGGTTGCTGGAGCCATAGGCGCCCTCCGAGCCGGCGGGGTCCTCGGCAGCGGCGGGCGCATCGGCCTCCTGGGGCGGGCCGGCCTCCTGGGGCGGGCCGGCCCCCTGGGGCGCGGCGGCCTCCTCGGGCGCTCCCCCGGCCTGCGGAATCTCGAGCTCCAGCGGCGCGAACCCGACCGGACCGGGGAGGGGGACGCCGGGGCCCCCGAGGAGCGACGGCGGCAGGGTGCCGATGTCGTCCTCGACCACCGGCACCCCCTCGAAGGCGTCGTCCTCGACCTCTGGATCCTGGGGCAGGGTCTCGGTGGCGTAGCGGTTCTCGACGATCTCCGGGACCTCGATGACGGCGGGGCCCTGACCGGGCTGCGGGCTGGTGACCCCGGGGCCGGACCCGCCCTCGGCGCCGCCGGCCGGCGCACCGCCATTCGGGGCGACGGCCTCTGCCGGAGCCTCGCCGGCCCCCGGCGCGCCGGCCCCGCCGGAGCCGGGCTCTGAGGGCGCCTCGGCGTCGCCCGTGCCTCCATCGCTCTCTTCGCCCGCCGGCTCGAACAGCGGCAGGTCGAGATCCGGGAGCTCCAGGGGCGTCAGGCCGTCGTCACCGGTCGCGGCCACCGCCGGCGCGAAGGGAAGCGCGTACGTCGCCAGCAGCGAGAGCGAGAGCGCGATCGCCAGCGTCCTGGCCGTCCGGCCGCCCCGCATGCGGGTGAGGCTGGGAGCGGCCGCGCGGCGCTTTCCGCCGCGTCGATCACGGCGAGATGCCCGCGTGAGCAGATTTGTAGAACGGCTTATGGCCACGGTGCGAGCCCAAGCGCGCACTGCGCCTGGGAGTCCAAGTCCTGGGCCGAAGGTCCCCTGCCGGCCGACCGTCCATGGTCAGTCCCCTGCCGCCAGCCCCCGCCGCGACAGTACGCCTGCCAACCGCCGCGTGTCAACCCGAAAGGTCGGAAGAACGTACTAAACGTCCTCGATCAGATGGCGAGGCCGGGCCGCGCCACGCCCGCCACGTCGGTGCTCACCAGCGTCCAGCCACGGCGGCGCGCGCAGGCGGCATGCGCCGCTTCGTAGAGCGAAATCTGGTGCCGGGCGCCGATGGCTGCGGCCTCCGCGAGCAGGTCCCCGTCGACGCGCTCCAGCGTCCCGGGGCAGGCCGCGTGCACGAGCTCGACGAGTCGCTGCGCATCGCCCGGCGAGCGCCAGCGCGCGGTGGCGACGTCGGCTACCTCGTACAGCGTCAGGTCCAGCGCCGCGAGCGCGGCGCCGCGCTCCACGCTTCCCTCGATGAGCTGCGCGGCGTCGCGGTGGTAGGCGTCGTCCGGATCGAGCGCAGCCAGCCAGACGCTGGCATCGAGCAGGAGCGCGCTCACGGCGCGCGCCGCTGCTCGCGGACATGCGCCGCGTTGGCTCCGCCATGGGGAGCCGCTGCGCCCAGCAGCTCACGAATCGTGCCGAGCCGCTCGACGGCATCGGCGGCGAGCTCCCGCTCCGCAAGCTCGCGCAGGAGCCCGCTTCGCGTGGTGCCGCGCCGGCCCGCGTAGGCGTCGAGGCGGGCGAGGAATGCGTCGGGCAGGCTGATCATGACCTTCGCCACCCAACCAGTATATACCGGTATTGCCAGGGGTCGGCGGCCGGTTTGCCCCTCCCACCACCCGTTTCTCCTCCACTTCACCGAAAGCGGTTCCGAAAGCCGGCGTCCGGTGTTACGGTGGTGCGCGGTGGGGGACTCTGGCCGCATCTCGCGCATTCTCTGCGGTGTCACGCTGCTGCTCGTGTTTCCGGGCAGCGCGACCGCTGCCGGCATCGATCCCGCGGACCAGTGGCTGCCCAGCTCTGAGGGTGCCACCTGGACCTACAGCTGGTCCGACAGCGCGTACGCGCCCCAGCCCACGCTCGAGCGCTACACACAAGCGGGCCGCGACGGGCGGGCGTTCACGCTCGCCTGGACCACGGCGGGGCTCGGCAACGGGGAGGGAACCGTGCCGGCCGCGGGCACCATGGACTACTCGCACGTCGACAGCGGGTTGGTCAACCTCAACTGGGCAGCCACTCCGCCGCCGTCCCGGTTCCCGATCCTCTGCGCCCAGGCGAGCAACTGTCCCAACAGCCTTGCCGGCACGCATTTCATGCTGATCTGGGGCGCGCGCGAGCCCGCCGTGCCGGAACCGCTGCTGGAGGACATGGAATGGACGTCGCTCGGCGGAGCCCGGAACGACGTCTCGAGCCAGAACCGCTATCTCGGCATGGAGAGGGTCACGGTCGCCGCCTACCCGGAGGGGGTGCGGGCGGCGAAGGTGCGGTCCGACATCACCCAGGGCGGCGCCATCGGCGATCCCTACGGGAGCGGCATCCGCACCGTGTGGTGGGTTCGCGGCGTGGGGCCGGTGAAGATCGAGTTCCGCCACACCGGCGGCGAGGTCGGCCGATCCGAGCTCATCAGCACCAACCTCACGCCGGTTCCGGCGCCGCCCGACGAGAACTACCTGCCGCTCGGGGCCGGCGACCGGCTCACCTACCGCTGGCGCAACTCCAAGCACATGCGCCGCTGGTCCACCCAGCGGTTCACGGTGGCGCAGGTGGTCAACAGCACGGCGCGCGTGGACGTGGAGAGCGTGCGCGGACCGATCAGGGTCGCCGGCTCGTACGTCTTCGCCGTCCGCCGGGGCGGGATCACCAATCTCGCCGTCTCCACCAGGACGCGGACCCGGGCCACGTTCCCCGCGCTCGGACCTCGTTCGGAGCGCCGCAGCCGCCGGCGGCGCCTGCTCACGCCGTTCGACTTCATGACGTTCGGCTACAACCCGGTGCTGCCGGCCCATCCGGAGCGAGGCGATGTCTGGCGGAGCCGGAGGGGCAGCCGTGACCACAGGGTGTTCGGCGTCACGGGTCGCACGAAGATCCTCGGCACCCGCCGGGTGAGGACGCCCGCCGGCCGCTTCAGGGCCCTCGCCGTCTCCACCACGCTGCGCCAGCGCGGCTTCCGCTACGGCAGCGGGCGGCGGGTGAGCTACTTCGTGCCGGGCAAGGGCCTCGTGAAGCTGGTGTTCCGCCACCGCGACCGCAGCGTCTCCGTCGTCGAACGCGTCCGCTAGCGCCCGGATGCGGCACACGGCGCTCCTGCTGTCGGCGACCGCGTGCATGCTGCTCGCGAGCGGCTGCTCGGACAGCCGCGAGGACGAGATCGAGGGCTATGTGGAGCGGGCCAACGCGATCCAGGAGGGCGCCACGCCCGAGCTCGGGCGCGCCAACGAGGCCTACGCCCGCTTTGCGGACGGCGAGCTGCCGTCCGAGCGCGCGCCGGTGGACCTGGCCGCTGCCGAGAGCTCGATCCGCGCCACCCGCGCCGAGCTCGCCGAGATCGAGCCGCCGTCGGATGCGCGCACACTCCACGTCCACCTGCTGCGCTTCTTCGACCTCAGCATCGAGCTGTCACACGAGACCACGCGACTGGCCCGGTATCTGCCCGCGGCGGAGGCCGCCCTTCAGGAGCTGGCGCCGGCCAGCCGCCGCCTGGCGCGAGACCTGCGCTCCGCATCGGGGCCCGCGGGCCAGGAGCGGGGGCTGGCCCGCTACCGCCGGCCGCTCGAGCGCGCGCTCAGCAGGCTTCGCCGCCTGGAGCCCCCGCCCGTGCTCGTGGCCTCCCACCGCGCGCAGGTCCGTCGCCTTCGGTCGCTGCGCTCTCTCGCGATACGGCTGGGGCGAGCCATCCGCGAGCGCGACGCCCGGGAGGTCGCGAGGCTCCTGCTCCGCTTCCGTCGCCGGCAGGGCGAGGCGGGCCAGGCGCCCGGCCTCGACGCGCGTTCCCGGCGCGCCTACCAGGAGCGCCACCGGACCACGGAACGCGAGGCGGTCGCCGTCAGGCGCGAGCAGGCGCGGATCCAGCACGAGCTCCGGACGGAGGGATAGGCCGGCGCTAGCGTCGCAGCGCGACGCGCTTGGCGAGGCGGGCGCGGTTGCCGGCGCGGTCGGCCGCGGACAGGCTGAGTGTGAGCCGCTGGCGCCGCTTGCCGCGCGCGAGCATCGAGCGCCCCCGCCGCGACAGGCGCACGACCAGCGTCGCGGAGCCCGCCCTCCGGGTTCCGCGTGACCCACGCCCCACCAGCACTCGCCTGCCTGAGCGCGACCGCGCGTACAGCCGAGCGTTGACGCGGCAGGCCCTGTCGCAGCGTATGCGCGTGCGCAGCCCGGCACGCCGCATGCGCCGGAGCCGCTGCGAGCGCGCGAAGCGCAGCCGCACGGCCGGCGGGTCGTCGTCCTCCGTCGCGGCATGGCCGGATCCGCCACCGCCGCCCGTCGTCGAGCCGCCGGGCTGCGGAGCAGGGGCCGGCGGCGCGGGTTGTGCAGCCGGTGGCGGGGGCGCCGGCGGGGGCGGCGGCGGAGGGTCGCTTCCGCCGTCCTGGCCGCTGAGCCCCGCGGCGGCCGCGAGCGCGTTGGCAACATCGAGGCGCCGTCCGGTGACGGTCGGCTGGGCCCACGAGACGGCGTCGCCGCTCGAGAGGATCGCGCTCCGCAGCTCCACCGCCGACAGTCCGGGAGAGTGCGACAGCAGCAGCGCGGCCGCTCCGGCCACGTGCGGGGCGGCCATCGAGGTGCCGCTGAGGGAGCGGTAGGCCTCACCCCCGTGGCAGGTGACCTCGGCCCAGTCCACCGACGCGCCGTCGGCGACGATCGACCCGTCGCTGCTCAGCCGGAAGCGCAGATGGGCCTGGGCGCCGTAGAAGTCAGGGACGCCGGAATGACCCCTGAGGTCGAGCGCAACCGTGTCCCAGCCGGACGTATCCGCGTTTCGCTCGTACAGCTTGGTCCATGGACCGCCGGTGCTCTCGGATGCCTCGACGAAGAACCGGTCGCCGCCGTTGGAGGCGACGTCGAGCCGGAGGTCGAATATGAGCTGGCAGTCCGTGCCGACGGACACCGGGCTCGCCGTGCGGACCCACGTGTCGGAGCCGTCCTGGTAGTTCCCGCCGGGCGAGTCGGCGAGCCCGAACGATCCTTCGCTTGCCGCGTCGGCGGAGGTGTCCCAGTTCCCGTCCGTCGTCCAGGCGCCGAGCCCGGACTCGAAGCGCTCGTCCAGCGGCCTCGACACGCCGGGGTAGGTGCTCTTCGTACCGAGGCCCGGCGCGGCGATGTCCACCGACGTCGCGCCCCAGTTGGAGAACGACGCGCGCGCGTCGGCGTGGTCGCTCGCGGCCACGCACAGGACGTTCGGGGAGTCCAGCTCGCAGGGATAGGCGTGGTTGCCGGCGGCGTCGACGTCGAACCCGTCGTTGCCCGCGGCCACCACGAACAGCGTGCCCGGCGCGTTCTCCACCGCGGCCCTCACCGTGCTCGAGTAGCCACCGCCCAGGCTCGCGTTCACGATCTTCACTCCCTGGCTCGCCGCGTAGGTGAACGCCTCGGCCACGTCGGCCCACGAGCCGGAGCCGGTGTGGTCGAGCACGCGCAGGGGCATCAGCCCCACCTGCTGCGCCACGCCGGTCACCCCGGTGCCGTTGTTGCCGATCGCCCCGATCGTGCCCGCGACATGGGTCCCGTGCCCGTCGAGGTCGCCGGGCAGGTCGTCGTCGTGGACGAAGTCCTTGCCGGCCACGAGGTGGGCCGAGAGATCCGGGTGGTCGGGCGCGATGCCCGTGTCCACCACGCCCACGACGACGCTGCTGTCGCCCGTGGTGACGTCCCACGCGGCGGGCGCCCCTATCGCGGGAAGGCCCCAGAGGTCGCCGAACAGCGGGTCGTCCGGCAGCTCCTGCGCGCGAGCGATGCCGTTGGGCTCGGCGTACTCGATCGCCGGGTCGCCCCTGAAGCTCTCCACCGCCTCGGCCACCGACCGTCCCGGTTCGAGCTCGAGCAGCTGGACGCGGGGGACCGAGAGCACGTCCTCCACGCGGGCGTCGCCCCGGGCCCGGGCCCGCGAGCGGTCCCGCGCGCTCACGCCGGGCTTGAAGCGGACGACCACCTCGCCCGGCACGAACTCCTGCCCGGGAACCGGCGTGCGTGGCGCTGCGCCCGCCACGGGCGGCGCCGCGGCGACCAGCGCTGCGACCACCAGGCATGCGGAAAGGGTGCGGGCGATCCCCACCCCGGATGTATCGGCAGCCGGCCGGGTTCTCCCGACCCCCGGCTACACCCGCGAGTGCCGGCGGCCCAGCTCCGAGTACACGCCCGCCACCTGGCGCGCGACGTCGTACCAGTCGAAGCCGAGCACGTGCTCCATCGCCTCGTCCACCAGGCGGTCGCGCAGCGCGGCGTCGGTGAGCAGGCGCTCGGCCATCTGGCCCAGGGAGTCCGGGTCGCGGGAGACGAAGCGCAGGCCCACGTCCTCGTTGGGCACGACCTCGCGCAGGCCGCCGGTGTCGGCCACCAGGCAGGGGCAACCCGACGCCATGGCCTCGAGCGCCACGAGGCCGAAGGGCTCGTAGATCGAGGGGACCACGGTGAGGTCGGCGATCCGGTAGAGCGAGTGCAGCACGTCGTCGCCGATCCAACCGAGGAAGGTGCCGTGCTCCATCAGTCCGAGCTCCACCGCCTGCTCGCGCAGCTCCTGCTCGTGCGTGCCCGAGCCGGCAACGATGAAGCGCACGTTGCCCACGCGCTGGATGAGCCCGGGCAGCGCCTCCAGGGCGAGCTGGAAGCCCTTCTCGTACACCAGCCGGCCCACGAGCAGCACGAGCTTGTCGCCGGGCTCGGCGTAGCGCGAGCGGAGCATGTCGAGGTCGTCCACCGGCACGAGCTCGGACGGGTCGATGCCGTTGGGGATCACCCTGACCGCGCGCTCGTCGATCCCGTAGATGTCGGACACGTGCTCGCGCATGTAGGAGGAACACGTGATCACGTGGTCGGCGCGGTTGGCCATCCAGCGCTCGACGCCGTGGATGTGGGACTGCGGATGCTTGTCCACCCAGCCCTGGTGGCGGCCGTACTCGGTGGCGTGGATGGTGACGGCGAGCGGGCAGCGGAAGCGCTTGGCCAGATGGTCGCCCGCGCCGGCCACGAGCCAGTCGTGCCCATGCACGACGTCGAAGGAGAAGCGGTCGCCCAGCTCCACCCCGGCGGCCAGCATGTCGGCGTTCATGTGCTCCACCCAGGTGACGAACTCGCCCAGCTCGCGCGGGCGCTCGGGCTCGCGGACACGGTGGACGAAGACGCCGTAGCCGGTCTCCTCCTCGTCGGGCGACTCCTCGTGACCGCGCGTGAGGACGTGCACCTCGACTCCGTGGCGGACGAGGTTCTCGGACAGCTTGCGCACGTGCCGCGCCAGCCCACCCTCGATGAGCGGGGGGTACTCCCAGGAGAGGATCAGGACGCGGGTCACGGGGCGACTAGCGGGGCGAGGTCGAGCGCGGGCGCGAGGCTGCGCAGGCTTGGCTCAGGCACGAGGGCGGAGTCTGCCAGAGCCGCCAGGGCGGCGTCATTGGCGGCGGCGTGCGCCCGTACCCGCTCGAGCGGGTAGTCGGCGGCCAGCTCGCGGGTCACCTGGAACGACCAGTCGGAGGCCTGGAGCGCCATCAGCTCGCGCGCCGCGCGGGCCAGCGACGGGTCGTCCGCGTGCGTCCCGGCGGCGGCGGCCACGGTGCGCAGCTCGGCGCGCCGGGCGGCCACGCAGAGCTCTGCCACGCGGGGCGAGTCCCACGTGCTGAGGTCCTTCGGAGTGCCCCAGCTGGACTCCGCCAGAGGGCGCTCCACGGCCGCGATCCCGTCCAGCGCGTCCGGGAGGGTGACCAGCTCCACGCCCTGCGCGGGCGCCTCCTCCAGCACCGCACGCAGCCACTCGATCCCCTCGTACCACCAGTGGCCCAGCAGCTCGGTGTCGAGCGCGCAGGTCACCAGCCCCCCGGGCCGGGCCTCCAGCCGCTGTGCCACGCGCGCCACGAAATCGCGCGCGTGCTCGCGCGCGAGGCCCACGGCGTGGTCGTGGCGATAGGGCCCGCCCGCGTTGTTCCACGGCCTGAGGTCGTGCACCGTGCGACCGTGGTAGTCGCGGTACGCCGCGTGCGTGGGGTAGCCCGTGCGCTCGTCCCACACGAGGCTCACGGTGGCCCAGTCGATCGGCACGGCCACGGGCCCCGCGCCCGTGGCGACGGGCTCGAGCTGCTCCGGCGCCCCGAGGCCGAGCGCGTCGGTCTGGTCCACGCAGAACGCGGCCACGCGGTGCTCGGACAGGTCGCGCTCCAGCCCGGGCGCATAGGCGCACTCCGGCAGCCAGAAGCCACCGCCGAAGGCGCCGAAGCGGCGCTCATGGGACGCCACCCCGGCCGCCACCTGCAGGCGCAGCCCGGGGTCGGTGGCCAGGAGCGGCAGGACGGCGTGGGTGGCCGACGAGGTCCAGAGCTGCGGCCCGCCGAGGCTCGCGAATGCGTCCACCACATCCCGTCCCAGGGCCTCGAATGTCCGCTCGGCCCGCTCGTAGTCGCCCGCGGCGCGCCGCAGCTCCGCGGCCAGCTCAAGCTCTCCCCCGCGCTCGAGGCCGCGGGCGTCCTCCTCGTGGATCGGTGCGCGCACCTCGCGCAGGAAGGCGAGGAAGCGGTCGCCGGCGTCGCCGCGCAGCGCCTCGAGCTGGTCGCAGAGGACCGGCGTCAGGCCCACGGTGACCGGCGCTCCGTCGAGTACCTCGAGAATCGGCAGGTAGACCGTGGCCGCGGCCTCGAACAGCCATTCCTCGCCGAAGGGCCATGTGCCGAAGCCCTCCACGTAGGGCATGTGGGTGTGGAGGACGAGCGCGAGCCCGCCGCGCGGCGTCATCGCAGCACCGCCACGAAGTCGAGCGCGCGATCGAGGTCGCCGCGGCGGAGCGCGAAGTCGCGTGCCGAGATGGCCGGCGTGAAGCGGTCGTAGAAGGGCTTGGTCATCCCCAGCCGCTCGTGCACGGCATCCCAGCCGGCGCGCAGTGCCAGCTCGTGCAGCCGCAGCTTGCGGGCGTGGAAGAGGCCCAGCAGCTCCACCCGCTCGAAGACCGGCTCGCACAGCTCGCGGAACTCCTGCGCGCGGTACTCGCGCACGTGCCAGGGGTTGTCGGACTTCTCCGCGCCGGGAGGCGCCAGCGTGAGCAGGTTGGGGGTGGAGACGTACGCCGTGCCACCGGAGCGGAGCATCGAGCGGAAGTGCTCCAGGATCGCCCGGGGGTCCTCCACGTGTTCGATCGTCTGGAGGAACACCACGGCGTCGCAGCGCTCGGAGAAGCGCTCGACGAGGTCGCGCGCGAAGCTCACCCCCGGGCGCGTGTACTTGAGCCGCGCGTGCTCGTGGGCCTCGGGGTTGGCGTCCACCCCGGTCACGCGCGCGGCACGCCGCGCGAGCACGTCCGTGCCGTAACCCTCGCCGCAGGCCATGTCCACCACGTCGAGGCCGGCACAGCGATTCGCGATCCACTCGTAGACGGCGAGGTGGCGCCGGTACCAGTAGTTCTCGGCGGGCACGTCGGGCAGCGTGCGCTCGCCCGTGAGGGCCAGCGGCGGCACTCCCCGGGGCTGCTCGCGCTGCAGGTGCTCGGTGGGCTGCACGGCGGGGTATTGAATAGGGTTCTGCGCCCGATGGCCCGGCCGACCCCAGCGCAGATCAAGGAAGTCAACGTGCGCTATCACGACGCCGCGGCCACGGAGTACGACAGCAAGTGGGGCATCGACTACGGCCTTCCCGGCCAGGCGCAGGTCACCGGCAAGCTCCGCAAGGCCCTGGGCCGCGAGCCGGGCCGCTACGGCCGCGCCCTGGAGATCGGGTCGGGCACCGGCTACTTCAGCCTCAACCTGCTGCGCGCGGGCGTCATCGAGGCGGCCGTGGCCAGCGACATCTCGCCCGGCATGCTCGACGCCCTGTCGGGCACCGCCGCGCGGCTGGGCCTCGAGGTCGAGACCGCCTGCTGCGAGGCCGCCGCGCTGCCCTTCGGCGACGACTCCTTCGACCTCGTCTTCGGGCACGCCGTGCTCCACCACCTCCCGGACCTCGACGGCGCCTTCGCCGAGTTCCTCCGCGTCCTCAAGCCCGGCGGCACGCTGGCGTTCTGCGGCGAGCCCTCCCGCCACGGGGACCGCATCGCGACCGTGCCCAAGCGTGCCGCGCTCACCGCCGCGCCGGTCTGGCGGCGGCTTGTGGGCGCGTCCGAGAAGCGCAACGGCCACGACCCGGGCGACGACCACGAGCTCGAGCAGTTCGTGGACGTGCACGCGTTCAGCCCGCGCGACCTCGCCGGCTTCGCCCGCGCCGCCGGCTTTCGCGACGTGCGCGTGCGGGGAGAGGAGCTGGCGGCCAACTGGTTCGGCTGGTTCAACCGCACCTGCGAGGCCACCGCCGAGCCGGAGGAGGTGCCCTGGGCCTGGCGCCAGTACGCCTACCGCGGCTACCTGGCCCTCCAGGCCGTCGATCGTGCACTGCTCGAGCCGCGCCTGCCGGCCGCGCTGTTCTACAACCTGCTCGTCAGCGCCCGCGCCCCCGACTGCTGAACCTCCCCGCGCGGATGCGCGCTCAGGCCTTCTCGGAGGGCGCGGCCTGTGCCCGCCCGGGCCAGCTCCTCGCGAGCCTACTCTCGCGCCAGCCGTCCGATCGCGATGTACTCCGCAACGTCGGCCTTGTCCCTCACGCGACCGGCTGCGCGCTTCATCGCGATGAGGTCGTCGAGCGAGGCCACGGGAATACGGATCTCGTCATACGGCATTTCGACCGCGGCCCGCCGCATGCGCTCGTAGGGTGGCGCCCCCGCCGGCTCGCCGCAGATGTCGAACCGGCCGAGCCGGGTGGCAAACGTGAAGTTCGCGCCCCGCCGCAGCGTCTCGGCGTCGAGCTGGAATGGCAGGTCCGGCGGCACATTCTTCCCGCTGAGCCGGGCCTCGAGGTCGCGCAGGACCCCCGCGAGTCGCTCGAGGTTGGACGAGTCGCGCGCATACGTGATGTCGAGGTCGTAGGTGGCCCGCGCCGATCCATGCAGCGTGCCCGCGATCCCTCCGATCACAACGAAGTCCACCTCCCGTTCGACAAGCAGCTTCAGGATCTTCTGGGGTCGAAACGACCGGCTGGGTTCAGCCACCGACCGCACCTCGTCGTGAGCTCAGGACGAAGTTCGCGAACTCCACGGCGTCGTCCAGCCGCGCGGCAGGCGTGCGGGCAAGGCTCTGTCGGATCAGGTCCTCGTCGAGGTCCCAGTCGCGCGGGCGTGCGTCGATGATGCCCTTCTCGCCCATCACCGCCAACAGGGCCTCCATCGTCTGGAAGGTGGGTGAGACCCGTCCGCTCTCGATCCGCGAGATGGCGGCTTGGCTGGTCCTGGCCCTCCGGGCGAGCTGTTCCTGCGAGAGGCGGTTCCGCGTCCTGACATCACGGAGGAGCGTTCCAGGAAGCATTTGCTCATATCATAAGTGATATCGGGCATGCCTCGGTAGCCTTGCCTCGATGGCCGACGTCCTCGAGCGCTTCCCTCTCTTCCCGCTCGGCATCGTCTGCCTTCCCACCGAGGTGCTGCCGCTCCACATCTTCGAGGAGCGCTACAAGACGATGATCGGGGAGTGCCTGGAGGAGGAGCGGCCGTTCGGGATCCTCTGGCTCGCCGACGCCGGGCTGCGCGAGATCGGCTGCACCGTGGAGGTCACTGAGGTGCTCGAGGAGATGGAGGACGGGCGGCTCAACATCCTGGTCCGGGGCGGCCGGCCGTTCAGGCTGCTGCGGCGGATCGAAGACCTCCCCTACCCGGCCGGCGACGTCGAGCTGCTGCCCGACGAGGCGCCGGCCATCGACGAGCCGGCCGGCGCGGCCGCGCGCGAGCGCTACGCGACCCTGCTGGAGCGCGCCACCGACACACGCCCGGACGAGGACGACCTGAGCGGCCTCAACGCCTACGAGATGGCCGCCACCGTGGACTTCGGCCACAAGGCCAAGCAGGAGCTGCTCGAGCTGCGCTCCGAGGACGAGCGGCTGCGGGCCCTCGCCGACCTCTTCGACGTCGCCATGAAGCGGATCGAGTACGCCGAGCGCACGAGCGAACGAGCGCGCACCAACGGGCACGTGCGGCGCTAGGAAAGGGTTTAGGCCCCACCGGCCCGCGGGCATAGTCCGTTGCGGTTTCCGGTCCGGCGTCGTGCCGGGCCCCAGACGACGGGAGGTAGGGATGCGCAGTCATCGCATCCTCGTCGCGGCGTGCTGTGCGCTCGCGACGACGCTCGCCATGGCGGCGAGCAGCTCGGCGGCTCCGTACGCGGACGGCCAGGTGATCGTGAAGTACCACTCCGGCACGACCACCGCCGAGCGGCTGGCGCTGTTCGAGAACACAGGAGTGGTTCGCACGCTGGGCGACGTGGCCGGCGTGGGGGCCAAGGTCGTGCAGGTCACGGGCGACGCCGCGGCGGTCGCGGCGCGACTCGAGCGCAGCGCGCACGTGGCGTACGCGGAGCCGAACTACATCCTGCGGGCGACCGCCACGCCGAACGATCCGCTCTTCAACCAGATGTACGGCCTGCACAACACGGGTCAGACGGGCGGCAGCGCGGACGCCGACATCGACGCCCCCGAGGGCTGGGACGGCCTGGGCGGGTTCTCGTCCACCGGCGGAGCACGGGTGGCGATCGTGGACACCGGGATCCAGCGCAACCATCCCGACCTGGTGGGCAAGGTGGCCAACGCGGACTGCGCGCAGTCCCGCGGCTTCCTGATCTTCCCCGGTCGGATCAGGGTGGGCAGCTGTACCGACGACAACGGGCACGGCACCCACGTGGCCGGCACGATCTCGGCGAACACGAACAACGGCCAGGGCGTGGCCGGCGTGTCGTACAACTCGCCGCTGATCATCTGCCGGGCGCTGGGCGGCCCGCTCGGATCGGGCACCACCGCCGACGTGGCCAACTGCATCAACTGGTCGGCCTCGCGCGGCGCCAAGGTGATCTCGATGAGCCTCGGCGGAGGCAACTCCACGACGCTGCAGAACGCCGTGCGCAACGCCTGGAGCAACGGCAACGGAGCCCTGCTCGTGGCGGCCGCCGGCAACGACGGCGACTCCACGGTGAACTACCCGGCGGGCTACGCCGAGGTGGTCTCGGTGGCGGCCACCGACGACGACGACGCGCGGGCGAGCTTCTCGAACGCGAACGCGGACGTCGAGGTGGCGGCGCCCGGCGTGGACATCCTCTCCACCTACACCGGCAGCGGCTACACCGAGCTGTCCGGCACGTCGATGGCCACCCCGCACGCCTCCGGCGTGGCGGCGGTCATCTCCACCCTGAACCCGGGGGCGAATGCGGCCACGCTGCGCTCCCGGCTTACGGCCGCAGTGGACGATCTCGGCCCCACGGGGCGCGACCCGAGCTTCGGCTTCGGGCGCGTGAACCTGTGCGAGGCGGCCGGGGGGTCCTGCGCCTACACAGGCGGCGGCTGACCGAACTGGTCCAGGCGCGTACCCACGCCCGAGGGGGGCCCCGTCTCTGCACGGGGCCCCTCGTCGTAGAGGGGTCAGCAGAGCTCGCGGCCGAGCTGCAGCGCCAGCAGCTCGAGCCGGGGGAGCAGCTCCGGCTTGGGCTCGGTCCCCTCGCTCCAGCGCAGCGCGCCGTCGCGCGCACGCGCCACATACGAGCGGCCCTCGCCCCCGCCGAAGCGCCGCTCCTCCTCGTCGAGCTCGGTGAGCTCGCGCTCGAGCTCGCGGGCGTCGATCAGCTGCTGGTTGGAGATCGGCTGCAGCTCGCCGCCGTCGCAGCGACCGCGGCCGTCGCCGGTGACCACGATCGTGCGGTCGGTGCCCTGCGGGCCGCCCGAGACCTCGATCGCGAGCAGGTCGCCGGACTCGCCTCCACAGCCCGCCGCCAGCGCGGCGAGCAGCACCGGCGCCCAGCGCCTCATACGGCAACCAGCCGCGCGCCCGCGGTGGCCTTCATGAAGCGCGGCGTGGACATCACCCCGTCCAGGCGGCCCGTGTCCACGGCCATCGTGTCCACGGACGCCGCGCAGGCGTACAGCTCGAGCGTCTCGAGGTCGTACGCCGTGTCGCGCAGCTCGTCGAGCGAGCGGGCGAAGGTCTCGCGCCCGTTCAGGGCGAGCCCGGGCGTCTCCTCCGGGGCCATCGCGCGCTGTCGCAGCGCCGGATCGCACAGCAGCGCGAGCCCGCGAAAGGTCGCGAGGCCGGCGCAGCGCTCGCCCTCGACCGCGGCGGACACGAGCAGCGAGAGGCCCGTGTACAGCCGCTCCGGCTCGCCGCTGGCGAGCACGACGGCGAGGCTGTAGCCGGGAGCGTTCACAATCGAGCCGGTGGAGACCGTAGACGCCCGGGGTCTCACATGCCCCCTCCCGCTGACGATGGCCAAGCGCCGCCTGGCCGCACTGGCCCCGGGCGCCACCCTCGTGGTGCTGGCCACCGACCCCGAGGCGCCGATCGACTTCGCGGCCTGGGCGGCCGACGAGGGCTACGCGCTCGAGGAGCGCAGCGCCGAGGGATGGGTGGAGCTGAGGCTGCGCAGGACCGGCTGAGACGGCCGGGCGGCCACGCGCCACGAGCCTCGCAGCGCGAGCAGCGACGCACACAGCGCGTCGGGGAGCAGCCCCACGCCGGGGAGAGCGTCCGGGTCCGCGTAGCAGCCGAAGTGGGCATGGTCGCGGTAGGTGAAGATCCCCACCGACAGCGCGTGCTCGTCCGACAGCGGCACCACCGGATACGCCTCCGCCAGCTCCGCGCCGAGCATGTAGACCGGCACGCGCGGCCCGGGCACGTTCGAGACCGTGAGGTTGTACACGCGCGAGCTGCCCGCGATCCGGGCCGCGCGCGTCTTCACCGGCGCCGGCAGGCGCCCGACCGCGCCCAGCACCGCCTCGGTGCCCGCCGTCCGCCCGCTGCGCTTGAACGCCGCCGTGCGCTCGTGCACGAGCTGGAGCCGCCGCCGCGGGGAGCGCACGTTCACCGGCAGGTCGACGAAGGCGAAGCTGATGCGGTTGCCGAGCGCGCTGCGCTCCTCGTGGCCGCGGACGCTCACGGGCACCATCGCCTTCAGCGGCTGGGGGATGCGCCCGGCCCGGAGCACGAGGTCGCGCATCCCCCCGGCCACCACAGCCAGGCAGGCGTCGTTGAGCGTTGCTCCCGGTGCGGCGCGGCGGACGGCGTTCAGTTCCTCGATCGGCGCCCGGTAGCCCGCCAGCGTCCGGCGCGGGCCGATCGGCACGTTCACGTGCGAGGACGGCGCCGGACGCAGCAGGTCCTCCCCCACCGCCAGCGCCGTGCGGCGCAGGGTGTCGGCGATGCGCCCGCCGCCCCGCGGGCTCGCCAGCCGCGCGGCCGAGCGGACGTCTCGCAGCGAGTCCGCGGCTCCGTCGGCCAGCGCGTCCAGTGCCAGCCGCGTGGGGCCGGGCCGGGCCTCCGGCTCCCAGGCCTCGGGCTCAACCGGGACGGCATCCGGCGTGAGGTCGAACAGCAGCAGGCCGAGCTCGACGGCGGACTTGCCGTCCACCATCGCGTGGTGGAGCTTCACCAGCAGGCCCACGCGGTCGTCGTCGAGCCGCGGCACGAGGTAGACCTGCCAGAGCGGCCGTGAGCGGTCCAGCGGCACCGAGAGCACGCCGTCGCAGAGCTCGGCGAAGCGCGCCGGGCTCACGCGGTCGCGCGCCCCGGCAAGCGACGTGACGTGGCGCGCCACCTCGAAGCTCTCGTCGTCCACCCAGTAGGGCTCTCCCAGGCCGAGCGGCGGGAAGGCGAGCCGCTGGCGGAAGCGCGCCAGGTGACGCAGCCGCGAGTCCACGCTGCGACGCAGCGCCGCCAGTGTGGGCCGACGTCCTGCCGCGGGCGGGTGGAACACGCCGCTCCAGGCCACGTGCATGTGCGCAGTGGGGGTCTCGAGGCGCAGGAATGATGCGTCGAGTGGCGTGAGGCGGGTGCGGGAGGCCATGGGTGCATGCTCCCCCGCGCGGGCGCGCGCGTCATCGGACCGGCGGTAGGAAATCCGGCCCGGCGGACTCGACGCTCCGGCCTGCTCCGTCGAGCCGCCGTAACGGTGGCCCGGCTTCGGGATAGGACGGGCGATGCTGCTCGAAGGCAAGCGCCTGCTCGTGACCGGCGTCCTCACAGAGTCCTCGATCGCCTACGCGGTGGCCGAGGGCGCGCAGCGTGAGGGCGCGGAGGTGGTGCTCACCGGCTTCGGGCGCGGGATGTCGATCACCGAGCGCATCGCGCGCCGGCTGCCGGCGGCGCCCGAGGTGCTCGAGCTCGACGTGAACGAGCCGGCGCACATCGACGCCGTGTGCGCCGCGCTGCGCGACCGCCTCGGCGGCCTCGACGGCGTCCTCCACGCAATCGCCTTCGCACCCGAGGACGCGCTCGGCGGCCGCTTCATGGACACCCCGGCCGCCTCCGCCGAGACCGCCTTCCGCACGAGCGCCTACTCGCTCAAGGCGCTCGCCGCGGGGCTGCTGCCGCTGCTGCGCGATGCCGAGGGGCGCGGCGGGTCGATCGTCGGGCTCGACTTCGACGCCACCGTGGCCTGGCCCGGCTACGACTGGATGGGCGTGGCGAAGGCGGCGCTGGAGTCGGTCAACCGCTACCTGGCGCGCGATCTCGGCCCGCTGGGCATCCGCTCCAACCTCGTCTCCGCGGGCCCGCTGCGCACGCTGGCGGCCAAGGGCATCCCCGGCTTCGACCTGCTGGCCGGCGCGTGGGAGCGCCAGGCGCCGCTGGGCTGGGATCCCAAGGATGCCTCAGCGGTCGCCGACGCCTGCCTCTGGCTGCTCTCCGACCGCTCACGTGCGATCACCGGCGAGGTGGTGCACGTGGACGGCGGCTATCACGCGCTCGGGGCTCCGCTCGGCGGGCCGCCCGGGAACGAGTAGACCGCCCGCCACCACAGCTCCGCCAGCACGCGGATCGACTCCGTGGCGCTGCCGCCCCCGCGCACCACCTCGACGGTGATGTGGCGCTCCACCATCGCGGTCAGCGCCTGCGCGGACACGCGCGGCGAGATGTCGGCGGGCGCGGCGCCGCGCTCCTGGTCGCGCTGGATGCGGTGCTCGGCCGCCACCACCAGCCGGCGGATGTAGGGCTCCCACTCCGGCGGCAGGAAGTCCTCCTGCCCGTACAGCCGCGCCGCCAGCAGCAGCAGGTCGGCGTTGCGGTTGACCACCGACACCACGCGCGCGAGCGCGCTGCGCAGCTCGGCGCGCGGGTCGCCCTCGCCGTCGAAGTAGGGCGAGGCCGCGCTGTAGATGTCGGAGAACGCGCCCTGGATCAGCCGGTCGATGACCGCGCGCTTGTTGGTGAAGTAGAAGTAGACCGACGTGCGGCTGACGAAGGCGCGCTTGGCGATTCCGTCGATGGTCACCCGCTCGTAGCCGTCGTGGGCCAGCGCCTCGCGCGCGGCGGCGAGGATGGCCTGCTCGGTGGCGTTGCGGGACTTCAGGGCGGTGGGGGTCACGCCAGGGCCTCCATCACCCGGGCGCGCGTTTCCTCGGGCGCGATCACCTCGTCCACGAAGCCGCCGTGCGCCGCCGCGTCGACGCCCAGGTGCTCACCCTCGTAGGCCGCCGCCAGCGCGCCGGCGTCCGCGCCCGCCGCGATCGCCCGGCGCTCGAGCAGCCCCACGGCGGGCTTGGCCCCCATCACTCCGATCCGCGCCTGAGGCCAGGCGAGGCTGAGGTCCGCTCCGAGGTCGCGCGAGTTCATCACGATGTACGCCCCACCGTATGCCTGGCGCAGCGTGACGGTTACACGCGGCACGCGGGCGCGGGCGAAAGCCCGGAGGAACGCGGCGCCGTGGCGGATGACGCCGTCGCGCTCCTGGCGCACGCCGGGGAGGAAGCCGGGGGTGTCGACGAGGACGAGCAGGGGGATGCCGAACCGGTCGCAGAACGTCACGAACCAGGCGCCCTTCTCCGCCGCCGCGCAGTCGATCGTACCCCCCAGCCGCCGCGGCTGGTTGGCGATCACTCCCACGGGAGAGCCGTCGATGCGGGCCAGTGCCGTCACCAGGTTCGGCGCCCAGCGCGGCGCCAGCTCGAGCAGGCGCCCGGCGTCGGTGAGGCGGCGGGCCACGTCGCGCACGTCGTACACGCGGCGCGACTGCGCCGGCACCGGCTCGGACGGGTCACCGGGCTCCGGCTCGGCGGCCGGAGCCAGCGGGAGCGAGCCCCCGGCGCGCGCGGGCAGGTGGGCGAGCAGGTCGCGCACCAGCCGCCCCGCCTCCGCGGCGCCCGGCGCCTCGGCGTGGGCCACGCCGTTGGCTCCCTGGACGGCCGCCCCGCCCAGCTCGCCGGCGCTAACCCGCTCGCGCGTGACCTCCTCCACGATCCGCGGCCCGGTGAGGAACATGCGCGCCTCGGGGCCGCACATCACGGTGAGGTCGCCGAGGGCGGGTGAGTACGCGGCTCCGCCCGCGCACGGGCCGGAGACCACCGCCACCTGCGGCACCGTGGCGTTGGCCTGCTCGCGGAAGATGGACCCGTAGGCGGCGAGCGCCGCCACGCCCTGCTGGAGTCGCGCGCCACCGGAATGCGGAAAGCCCACCACGGGCGCGCCCGCGCGCTCGGCCGCCGCGAACGTGCGGGCGATGGTTTCGCCTCCCGCCGCCCCCAGCGAGCCGCCCACGTGGCCGCCGTCCTGGGCCCAGCAGAACACGGGCCGGCCCGCCGAGCGGCCACGGCCGGCCACCACGCCGTCGCCCACGGCCGTCCGCCAGGGACGAAAGGTGCCGGGGTCGCACAGCAGCTCGATGCGCGCGCGGGCAGGGTCCAGGCCGGTGGCCGCGAGCTCGAGGACGGCGGTCACGCGCGCGCCACCGCGAGGCAGGCGTTCTGGCCGCCGAAGCCAAACGAGCTCGAGATGGCGAGCTCGATGCCGGGCGCCTCGCGCGGGCCGTCCGGAACGTAGTCGAGGTCGCAGTCGGGGTCGGGGTGCTCGTAGTTCAGCGTCGGCGGCAGCACGCTGCGCTCGAGTGCGATCAGCGCGGCCAGTGCCTCCACCGCCCCGGCCGCGCCCAGCAGGTGGCCGATCTGCGACTTGGTGCTCGACACCGGCGGCGAGCCACCGTTCCAAACGGCGTGGATGGCGGCCGTCTCGACGCGGTCGTTGTAGGGGGTGGAGGTGCCGTGGGCGTTCACGTAGCCGGCGTCGGCGGGCTGCGCGCCGGCGTCCTGTAGAGCGGCGCGCATGGCGCTCGCCGCGCCGCGGCCCTCGGGGTCGGGCTGGGTGATGTGGTGGGCGTCGCTGGACGCCCCGTAGCCGGCTATGCGCCCGTGCACCGCCGCCCCTCGGGCGCGCCCGTGCTCCGCCGCCTCCAGCACCAGCACGCCGGCTCCCTCGCCCATCACGAAGCCGTCGCGCTCGGAGTCGAAGGGGCGCGACACGCCCTCGCGTGAGAGAGCGCCCATCGACCGGAACGCCGCCAGGCAGAGGCCGGTGATCCCCGCCTCGGTGCCGCCCGCCACCACGGCGTCGGCCTCCCCGCGCTCGATCATGCGGGTGGCCTCGCCGATCGCGTGGGCGCCCGTCGCGCAGGCCGAGGACACCGACAGGCCGGGCCCGCGCGCGCCCAGCTTCATCGCCACCATGCCCGCGGCCGCGTTGGGCATCATCATCGGCACGAACTGGGGGGACACGGCGCGGTCGCCGCCGTCGATCCAGGCGCGGCACTCGCGCTCCATCGTGCCGAGCCCGCCCACGCCGGTCCCCACCAGCACGCCGAGGCGCTCCGGCTCGATCCCGCCGGGCAGCCCGGCCTCCTCCGCGGCCTGCGCGGCGGCCGCGAGCGCGAGCTGGGTGAAGCGGTCGCTGCGCCGGGCCTCCTTGGCGGTCATGTAGCGCTCCGGGTCGAAGGCGGTGCAGGCCGCCACGCCGTCGGCCACGCCGGAGCGGCGGCCCAGGAGCCCCTCGGCGAACGCCGCGGCGCCCTCCCCGATCGAGGAGATCACGCCGCGGCCGGTGACCACCACCTCGCGCCGGCTCACGTACGCTCCGGCTCGAGGCCTGCGCCTCGCGCCTCCGCCACGCCCTCCTGCGCCAGCTCCAGCGTCAGGCGCACGGCGTCGCCGACGGACTCGACGCCGTCGAGGCGCTCGTCGGGCACGTGGATGCCGTAGCTGTCCTCCAGCGCCCGGACCAGCTCCACCAGGTCGAGCGAGTCCACGTCCAGCTCCTCGAACGTGGTCGATAGCTGCGCCTCGCCCCCGTTCGGGACCTTGATCTCCACCAGCGTCTGCCGGATGCGCTCCAGCACGTCCTGCTCGGTCATGTGTCCTCCTTCGTTTGTCATGGGCTCACGTGGCCAGCCCGCCGTCCACGGCGAGCACGGCCCCGTTCACGTATGCGGCACCGTCGGAGCAGAGGAAGGCCACGGCGTCGGCGACCTCCTCCGGGGTGCCCACCCGTCCGGCCGGCACCGCCCCCACCAGCCGCTCCGCCACGCCGTCCGCGGTCATGTCGGTGTCGATCACGCCCGGCGTCACGGCGTTGCAGGTCACGCCCTTGCGGGCCATCTCGCGCGCCACGGTCCTGGTGAGTGCCAGCATGCCGGCCTTGGCCGCCGCGTAGTTCGCCTGGCCCGGGTTCGCGCGCACGGCGACCGCGGAGGAGACGTTCACGATGCGGCCGTAGCGCGCCGACAGCATCTGCCCGAGCGCCTGCTGCGTGCAGTGGAAGGCGCCGCTGAGGTTCGTGGCCACCACGCTCTCGAACTGCTCGCTGGTCATGCGCACGGCCAGCCCGTCGCGGCGCTGCCCCGCGTTGTTCACGAGGCAGAGCACGGGGCCAAGCTCCACCTCGACCTGCTTGAAGGCGCGCGCCACCGCCTCGGCGTCGGCGACGTCGGCACAGACGTCGCCACCGCTTCGGCCGAGGGTCGCCACGCGCCATCCCTCCGCGCGCAGGCGGCCGGCCACGGCGGCGCCGATCCCGCGGGTCCCGCCCGTCACGAGGGCGCAGCCGCCGTCACGCGCAGACAAGCCGTCGCTCCTTCCACGACACCACGCCCGCGGCCCATACGAAGCCGGCGCCGAAGGCCGCCAGCACCACGGTGGCGCCGGGCCGCAGCAGGCCGTCGCGCTCGGCCTGCTCGAGCGCCAGCGGGATCGAGGCGGCCGAGGTGTTGGCCACCCGGTCGACGTTCAGGGCCACGCGCTCCGCCGGCAGGCCCAGCGCGGCGGCGGTGGCTTCCACGATCCGCGCGTTGGCCTGATGGGCCACGAGCAGGTCCACGTCGTGTGTCGTCAGCCCGGCCTGTGCGAGGGCCGCGGCCGTGGCCTCGGTCATGCGGTCCACCGCGTGGCGATACACCTCCCGCCCCTGCATCCTGATCAGCCCGCGCTCGTCGGAGCCGAGCAGGGCGCCCCTGCCCGGGTCGCAGCCCAGCACGAACGGCGGGCAGCCCAGGTCCAGCTCGCCACCGCCCACCACGACGGCGCCGGCGCCGTCGGCCAGCAGCACAGCCGTGGAGCGATCCTCGTGGTCGGTGATCCGCGACAGCGCCTCGGCGCCCACGACCAGCACGGTGCGGGCGCGGCCGGTCTCCACGGCCGCGGCCGCTTCGTCCAGCGCGTAGAGAAAGCCGGCGCAGGCGGCGTTCACGTCGTAGGCCGCGCCGCGCATGCCGATCTCGGCCGCCACCTCCGGGGCGAGGCCGGGGGTCAGGCGGTCGGGCGTGATGGTGGCGGCGATCAGCCGGTCGACGTCCTCGGGGCGGCGGCCGGCGTCGGCGAGCGCTGCGCGGCAGGCATCGGCCGCCAGGCCGGTGAGCGAGCCCTGGTCTGCCAGCTTGCGGCGCTCGCGGATGCCGGTGCGCTTGACGATCCACTCGTCGCTGGTGTCCAGGCGCTCCTGGAGGTCGGCGTTGGTCACCGTGTTCTCCGGCAGCGCGGCGCCCACGCCGAAGATGCCGGCGGCGAGGCGGGCCGGGCGGCCGTTGCGGCTGTTTGCGCGCCGCGCCCGGGCGTCATCGAGCGGGATCACCAGCTCGCCGGTCACGCGGCCACCGCGAGCGTGCGCTTGACCAGCCCGTTGAGGACCTTGTCCGGCCCCAGCGTCACGAAGCGCTCCACCCCGCGGGCGCGCAGCGCGAGCAGCGTCTCGCGCCAGCGGACCGTTCGCAGCAGGTTGGCGGCGAGCTCGGCACGCACGTTCCCGAACGGCGAGGCGGTGCCGTTGGAGTAGACCGGGAAGCGCGGCGGGCGAATCGTTATCTGGGCGAGCGCGCAGGCCAGCTCCTCCGCCGCGGGCACCATCAGCTCGGAGTGGAAGGCCCCGCTCACGTCGAGCTTCCGCGCCCGCAGCCGCCGCTCGCGGACCTCTGCCTCGGCGGCCTCGATCGCGTCCGCGGCACCGGAGAGCACGAGCTGCCCGGGTGCGTTGTCGTTGGCGATCGTCAGGCGATGCCGGCGCGTGAGCTCGTCGGCGTCCCCATTCCCGGCTCCGAGCAGCGCCAGCATCCCGCCGGGCGCGGCCTCACCGGCGCGGGCCATGGCATCGCCGCGCAGGGCCACGAGCCGCAAAGCGTCCTCGAAGTCGAGCGCCCCTGCGGCCGTGAGCGCGGTGTACTCGCCGAGCGAGTGGCCGGCCCCGGCCGCAGGCTCGTGGAGTCCCGGCTCGGCCTCGAGCGCCGCCAGCCCGCACAGGAACAGGGCGGGCTGCTGGAAGCGCGTGCCCTCATCGAGGCGGGCGAAGGGGTCGTAGCCCAGCAGCTCGATCCCGCGCGGGATGACCTCGCCGTCGCGCCACGGCTCGTCCATGCCGGCGGCGTGGCTGCCCTGGCCCGGGAACAGGAGCGCGGTCATCAGGGGTCCGGACCCCGCCGCGTGACGGGGGTTACCGATGTTCGACGCGCCGGGCCGGAATGTCGATTGACCGGGATTCGGTCAGGCCACGATCCACCCCCGCATCATCGAACGTCCCGGACTACCCCCTATAGATGGTTGATTCCACCCGCTCTTGCGGGTAGGCCACGAGCGAGCGGCACGGGCAAGTCCCCCGATCACGGCCCCAGCCGTGGAATCAACCACCTGGCGGCGGCCCCGCCGCGACCGTGCGGAGTTGACCACCGTATGGGTCGCAAAGTCCGCACGGCTCGGCCCGAACGCCGGAGGGCCCGGTCACCCGTCCCTAGAGACGAGTCATCCCGCGTCGGGTTAACCGGCGAGTGTGGCGAGGCGCCGCGGAGCGACCGAGGTGGTGGTGAGCCAGATTGCCGCGCGAGTCCACTCCCGCCTCTCTCACTGCAAACCTGGCGGCGCTGAGCCAAACCACCGCCCGGCGAAAGCACACGACCAACCGCGGAATCACTCATCTACACGGGCCAGTGCGGGACGTTCATGTTTGGCGCCGCCGAGGGGCTCGGGTCGCTAGGCACCGATCAGTGAGCGGTTCCGGCCGGTTCGCTTCGCCTGGTAGAGCGCCTCGTCGGCGCGGCCGAGCAGCGCCGACGCCGTGTCGCCGGCCTCCCGGCGCGCGACGCCCGCCGAGCAGGACTCCCCGCGAGGCGTCGCGGCTCGCAGGCGGTCCACGACTCTGCGCGCGACCTGGACGTCGTCTCCGTGCAGGAGCACGACGAACTCCTCGCCGCCGTACCGCGCCAGCGTGTCGGCCGGGCGCAGTTGCGCACGCCACGCGGCGGCCGCCTCCTTGAGCAGGCGGTCTCCGGCCTGGTGTCCGTGATCGTCGTTGTAGGACTTGAAGAAGTCGAGATCGAGGATCGCCACGCAAACCGGCTCGGCGTCGCGGGTCACCCGCTCCAGGTGCTCGTCCCATGCCCGGCGATTGGGCAGGCCGGTCAACACGTCGGTCAGGGCCACCTCGGTCAGCCGTCCGAGCAGGTCGGCGCGCTCGATCACGAACGCCGCCTCGGACGCGAGCAGGCGGACGAGACCGGTCGTCCGGCGCACATCGGCCGGCGGCTGCCGCCAGCCGGCGACGAGGACTCCCACGACGTCCTCGCCGCGATGAACGGGCTCGAACAGGACGGCCGCCGGTCTCTCCGCCGCCTCGAATGCCCAGGTGTCGTTGTCCGGATGCTCGTCGGGATCGGAGACGAAGCGCGCGGCGCCCGAGCAATAGGCCGCCATCGCCCAGGACGAGCCACCCTTCGGCGTGATGGTCAGCGACGAATGGCTCAGCCCGGCTCCGGCGGTCCAGGCGAGTGAGCCGTCGCCCTGCCCCTCGAGCAGCACGGCGAAGTTCGCCCCGCTGACGTCGCAGGCGGCGGCGCAGAGGCGCTCGCGGGCATCGGTGGTCCCGGAGAGCGAGCGCGACAGATCGGCCATCGTCTCCAGGTCGCGTTCGCGAGCCGCCAGGGCTTCGGCGTGGCCGCGCACGCCGGCGACCAGGTTCTGCACCGCGATCCCGACGATCGCCGACGCGGCCGCGAACACGACGGCTATCCGCCAGATGCTGAGCGGGTACTCCGGCCCGCCGGTGAGCACGGCGGGGGCCACGAGGAAAGTGCAGACCCCGCCGATCAGCACCAGAAGCTGGCCGCGGCTACCGTGCAGAGCCAGCCAGAAGACCGGCACCAGCGCGAGCGCTCCGACGCCCGCCACGGCGCCGCCGCTCGCATCCCGCAGCAGCGCGACCGAGATGAGGAACAGCAGCGAGGGGGCGATCCACGTCGCTCGGGGCAGATTGCGCCAGGGCGCGAAGACGGCCACGCAGGCGGTGGCGAGCATCAGCACCGCCGCAACCGTGTAGCCGGTCCAGTCGACGCCGTTCCCGATCGGCACGAGTGCGAATCCGAGCAGGGTCGCCGCGCCAAACGGCGCGATCTCGCGGGCGAGCCGGCGATCGAGCGTCATCACCATCTAGTCGACGGATCGGCGAGAAAGGTTGAGTCCCGTCCTCTGCCGCCGCCGGAGGACGCCGCCCCGGCGGGTTCAGCCGGGGAGCGGCGCGCCGAGCGCGCTCGCGAGGGCGCCCACGGCACCAGCGACGATCACTGTCGAGACGACGCCGTGGCGCAGGACGAAGAGCGCGACGACAGCAGCGGCGAGGACTGCGAACTGCCAGGTCTCGGTGAGCGCAAGCGCGAGCGGGATGGCGGCGCCGGCGATCGCGCCGATCGCGGCGGGGCCGGCGCCGTCGAGGAAGCAGCGCACGCTCTGGTTTGCGCGCAGGCGGTCGAAACGCTCGGCGCCGACGAGGATGAACGAGAACGATGGCGCGAACGCGACGGCGGCGGCCAACAGCCCGCCCCCGACGCCGGCGGCGGCGTAGCCGACGACGGCGACGGTCTGCACGACCGGGCCGGGCGTGACCTGGCCGAGGGCGACGGCGTTGAGGAACTGCCCTCCGGTCATCCAGTCGTAGGTGTGGACGGCGTCGTGCTGCATCAGCGGGATGATCACGAAGCCGCCGCCGTAGGACAGCGCGCCGACCTTGAACGCCAGCCACGCCAGCGCCAGCAGTCCACCGCTGGCCGCGCCCGCGGTCGCGAGCAGCGGCCAGGCGTGGATCGCCGCGACGCCGGCGCCCGCGGACCGGATGCGCCGCAGCGCGATCTCGAGGGCGCCGCAGCCGAGCAGGACCAGCACCAGCCACGCGCCGACGGTGGCGGCGGAGACGGCGCCGGCGAGCGTGTAGAGGAGCCAGCGGGGACGGGCGGCCGCGCGGCGCCGGCTCGCGGGGGCCAGGCTGGCGGCCGCCTGCAGCGCGACGGCGGCCACTGCGGCGCCCGATCCGGCGCCGGCGCCGAGCGCCCACCCGGGCGGGGAGTCGGCGAGGAACAGCGCCGCGAGCGCGAGGATCAGCACCAGGCCGGGGAGGATGAAGCCGGCCCCGCCGACGAGCGCTCCGGCGATCCCGCGCAGCCGCCAGGCGCAGTAGATCGCCAGCTGCGTCGACGCCGGTCCTGGCAGCAGGTTGGTCGCGGCGATCGCGTCCTCGAACTCGCGGTCATCGAGCCACCCGCGTCGCTCCACGCACAGCTCGCGCAACAGCGCGATGTGCGCCGGTGGGCCGCCGAAACCGATGCACCCGATGCGCCCCCACTCGCGCAGGACGACCGCTAGTCCCGGCCGCGGCGCCGGCGCGCTGGCCTGCGAGCGAGCGCGCCGCGCCTCGTCGGCTCCGGACACCGGCAGCTATGCGCCCGCGGGCTGGAAGAGCTCGATCGGGTTGCCGGAGGGGTCCTCGAGCAGGATCTGCCGGCCGCCCGGCCCGCTGACGATGTCGTTGCGGAACGTCAGGCCCGCGGCGCGCAGCCGCTCGACGTCGGCCGCGATGTCCTCGACGATGAAGTGGATGCGGTTCCAGCCTCCCGGCGCCGGCGTGCGGCCGTCGGGCATCGGCCGCCCGGCAGAGCTCGCCGGACCGCTGAGCAGCAGCCGCAGGTTGCCGCGCACGACGTCTGCGAACGCCGGCGCGGCGCTGGTGCGCACCTCAAAGCCGAAGTGGTTGGTGTAGAACGAGACGGCGTCCTCGACGTCGTCGACCATGTAGCGGACGTTGACGAGCGCGTCAGGCACGTTCGGTCACCTCCTGATTGGTGGATGGTCGGGTGGTCTGTTCGATCGCCTCGATGAGGAAGGCGATGCGGGTGCCAAGCTCGGTCGCGGTGCGCTCGAACGCGGGCAGCGTTTCCTCGTCGCTCTCCGCTTCTCGCGCGGGGTCGGGGATGCTCCAATGGATCAGCTCGGGCCAGTCCGGGAACTCGGGGCAGACCTCGCGCACGCGATCGCAGAGGCTGATCACGTAGTCGAAGGGCTGCCCGGCGAACTCGCCGAGGTGCTTGGAACGACGCCCGGCGAGGTCTATGCCGCGGTCGCGCATCACCCGCACCGCGTTGGGATGCAGCGGCTTGGGATGGCTGCCCGCACTCGCCGCGCTGACAGCGCCGTCGGACAGCTGCTCGGCGAGCGCCTCGGCGATCTGCGAGCGGGCACTGTTGCCGGTGCACAGAAACAGGACGCGCGTGAGTGCGGAGCGGCGTTCGCGCCCGGCGCGTGGGCGCGGGCCGGGCGCCAGGCCCGGGTGCAGCGCCACTCCGGCGCTCGACAGCAGCTCGCCGCAGCGCGCCAGATCGAGGACGTAGTAGGTGTCGCGACCGTCGGCGGCGCTGCGACGCATCGACACAAGATCACCGTCGCGCAGCTGACGCAGGTGATAGGAGACCAGGCTCTGGGGTCGGCCCGCCAGTGCGCACAGCTCGCCCACGCGCCGATCGCTGCGCGCCAACTCGCTCAAGAGCCGCCACCGCAGCGGGTGCCCCGCCAGCCGCAGAAATGACGGCGGTGGACTCTCGGCGTGTCCCAAAGTGGCGATCACCAGAGTGGGATAATACATCAAGTGGGTTTGATGTGTCTTGCGCTGCCTGACAGGCGTATCTGTTTGCACGCGACCGTAGGAAGCGCTCCGCGAAGTGCGACTGCCCAAGAGCGCGCGCACCTCACGCCCGTGGCGGATCCACGAGTTCACGCCCGACTTCCGGCTCGAGCGCCCACTGCCCACATAGACGCCGTCGCCTTTCGCGCGTAGTGAAAGCTTCCTCGTCTACCCCTTTCGGGTAGCCAGCGGGTTCCGCGGAACCGCCTTGTCAGGCGATCTCTTCTGATCCGTCGAGCCCGGGGGCTTCCAGGAGCGTGACGCGGCTGTCCGTCGCGGGCGCGCCCCAAGGCGCCTCACTGCCGCGCCCGCGGGCCCCCGGCGGGCAAACCGCTCTCGTTTACCGCGCGCAAAGCAGAAGCGCGCTGCGACGGCCGGCCGCAACGAACCTGATCGCTTCTCGCTTCAGGCGAATGCGAAAGCGGATGCCGTGACGGGGAACGCGGCGCGGCTGGTTCGGGGCGCCCACGCTGTGCCTATGCAAGGCGCAGGAGCGACGGCCGACACGGATCCTCCTTGTCCCAAGGCGCGCGCCAGACTTGACCGCCGTCGCGCTCGCGTTTCAACGCGGGAGCGGCGGGTGTCCAGTTGACGCCCGTCACTGCGACACCTCACCGGGCGGGTCTTACGGGACACCGGTGCCGACACCGCCGCGACAAGGCGCCATATCGAGGCGGAGTGTCCGCAACGGGTTCCCTTCCGTATGCAGCATCCGCTTGGCGCGGTGGTCAACCGGCCCTCGGTGTGGTCTGACCGATGAATTTTCCGCGCCGTGTTGGTCTGTACGCCGAATACCGACTCATGGGAGGCTGACGCCGTGCGGAAACTGACCTTTGGCATGAACCTGAGCCTGGACGGCTACATCGCCGCGCCCGGCGACGACCTCGGCTGGAGCGTGCCGAGCGACGAGCTGTTCCAGTGGTGGTCCGACCGGGTGGGGGCGACGGGCCTGGCGCTGTACGGGCGCAAACTGTGGGAGACGATGAGCTCCCACTGGCCGACCGCCGACAAGCAGCCGGGCGCCACACCGGCGGAGCTCGAGTTCGCCCGCCGCTGGCGGGACATGCCGAAGGTGGTGTTCTCCTCGACGACCAGCGCGGTCGACTGGAACGCCCGCCTGGTCACCGGCGACGCTGTCACCGAGATCACCCGGCTCAAGACTGAGGATGGCGGCCCCATGGACATCGCCGGCGCCACCCTCGCCGCGGCGGCCATGCGGGCCGGGCTGATCGACGAGTACGCGATCGTCACCCACCCGGTCCTGGTGGGCGGCGGCACGCCGTTCTTCACGGCCCTGGACAACTGGGTGAACCTGAACCTGGTGGAGACCCGGACGTTTCCCGACGGCGTGCTCCTGACCAGGTACGAGACCAGGCGCTGAATACCCGACCTCGGATCGGCGCGGGCTCGGGCCACCCAAGGATCTCGTGGCCGTTGGGGGATCGCCTTACGGGACACCGCTGCCGCTCTTCCACCGGATGTGGGCGTCCCGGAACGCTCCCCGAAGGTTGTCGCTCGGGGACGACCAACGGAAGCGCCAGTTGGCCGGGCCCGTGGAGCCCGGTGCATAGGCACCATGTCGGCGCGTGCGAACTCCCGATCGACGCGAGCCCGAGCACCGTCGCTGCCGCAATGAGGCCGAGCGAAAGCGTCGGGTTCAGAGTGCCGAGCTGGCCGGGATCATCGGAGCTCGGCGGGCGTGGACAGTGTCAATGATCTCGCTGTTGTCGATCCCTTGTAGGTAGACAGACGTGATTCCGAGATCGACGTGTCCGGGCTGGCGCTGGATGACCATGAGCGGGACACCCTCTCGCGCCATCTCGACGGCATGTGCGTGGCGTAGCTGGTGTGGTGCGAACCGCCTACGCACGCCGGCCTGAACCGCGAGCCGCCGCAGCTGCGCGCGGATCGCTGGCGCCGCGCATGCTCGCCCGGCGGTCGGACCATGCACAACGCAGAAGAGTGCGCCAACCGGCAGCGCTGTGCGGTCGTGCAGCCACGGCTCGAGGTGTTCCCAGCCCCACGTGTCCATGCCGACGGTGCGCCGCTTGCCGCCCTTGGCGTTGCGCACCACGATCGCACCGCGGTTATGGTCGAGATCGGTTTCGCCGAGCGCGACCGCCTCGCTGATCCGCAGTCCGGCGCGCCAGAGCACGACCATCAGGCCACGCACTCGCCGCCCGTCGATGCCGGCACCGGCCTGCCGCATGACTGCGACGATCTCTTCCACGGCCGGAGGGTCAGCCGGGTAGCGCCGTCCCTTGTTCCGCGGCGAGCGTCCAGCGTGAAACCCGGCCATGGTCGCCGGCGAGCGACGCCGACCAGCAACATCGAGAAGCTCGGATGACATGACTCCTCCAGACATCGGGGAAGCCCATCGTCCTCGCGTGAGGCAGGAGTCGCGGCGAATCCCTGTCGAGCTCCTGCTTGAGCGTCCTCGGGCGGCTCAACGCCTCGGCACCAGAACTTGCGCGAGGGCTCCGCTTCGGAAGCGCTGCTCTTCGACCACTTCGAGCTTCAGGTGCTCCTTGAGGTCGGCGAACGGGCTGCGCCCCGCGCCGATCGCGATCGGGACCGTTGATAGCTGGTACTCATCGACGAGGCCCAGGCGGGTCAGCGCCTTGGCGAAATCGGGACCACCATGGACCAGGACTGTCCCTTTGTCATCGCGCGCCTTCAGGTCCGCTACGCCTGCGCTCACGTCTCCGAAGATGTCGACCGGTCCCCACTCTGCCTTTTGGAGGGTGTGGGAGAAGACGGCTTTCGGCTTGTCGTTCATCGCCGTGGCGATCGGACCGTCAGACGCGGCCCAGTGCGGGCCCATGATCTCGTAGCTCCGGCGCCCCATCGCGTGAACTCCGGCCTCTTGGAGCGCGCGGAGACTCCGCTCGGTGGAATCGTCGCCGAACCACTCGAACATCCACTCGTGGGTGCCGTCCAGGCTCGTAGCAAAACCATCGAGGGACATGACCATCTTGAGAATGACTTTTCTCTCGCTCATGACGGTGAAGGCAGAACGCCCCGCGACCACGCCTAAACGCGCACCGCCGCCCCACCCCGCCGCGGGTCCCCCATCCCCGACAGCTCGCCCGTCTCCGGGTCGCGCGCCACCGCCTGCACGCCGCCGAAGTAGAGGTTGCGCTCGTGCCACCGGCGCACGGTCCAGCCATCTGCTTCCAACGCAGTGAGAGCATCGACGTCCACCCCCGGCTCGGCCTCCACGGCATCCCCCTCGAGGTGCACCCGCGGGCGCTCCACGGCCTCCTCGGCCCCCAGCCCCAGGTCCACCACACCCATGATCGTCTGCACGATCGCGCTGCGGATGCGGTTGGAGCCCGCCGAGCCCAGCGCCATCTCCGGCACGCCCTGGTTGAGCACCACCGTGGGCGCCATCATGCTGGGCACGCGCCGGCCCGGCGCGTGGCGGTGATAGCCCAGCGGGTTGAGGTCCTGCTCGCCCAGCATGTTGTTGAGGTGCATGCCGGTGCCGGGCACGATCACGCCCGAGCCCGAGCCGTTCGAGCAGGTCACGCTGGCGCAGCCGCCTTGGTCGTCGAGCACCGCGATGTGGGTGGTGGAGCCCAGCCGGCCGGCCTCGTGATCGAGCGCATCCGCGGCCAAGAAGCGCTCCAGGTAGCCCTCGGTGTGCAGGCCGAGCAGGAACTCCTCGGTGCGTGCCTGGTTGGCCCGGGCCGTGACCTCCACGAACGAGCGCGGGTCCGCCGGCCGGCCGAGCCTCTCGAGCAGGCCCAGTGCGTAGGCGATCAGGATCCCACCCGACGACGGCGGCGGGTTGGTGAGGATGCGCCGGCCGCGGTAGTCCGCGGACGCGGGCTCGCGCTCCACCGGCTCGTACGCCGCCAGATCCTCCTCCGTCAACAGGCCGCCGCGCTCGAGCACCCACTCGCTGATCCGCCGCGCGACCTCTCCCCGGTAGAGGAACCCGGGTCCCTCCGTGCCGAGCCGCTCGAGCAGGTCGCCCAGCTCGGGCTGGCGCAGCACCTCGCCCTCACGCAGCGGCCGCCCGCCGGGCTCGTAGATGGCCTGCCCCTCGGCGCTCGACGCCATGATCGGCCCGAGGATCTTGTGGAGGTACTCCTGCATCGACGTGAGCGCCACGCCCTCGCGGGCCGCACGCGCCGGACCCTCCACCAGCGTGCCGAGCGAGATCGTGCCGAAACGAGACAGCGCCGCCGCCAGCCCCGCCGTGGTGCCGTAGGCGCCGCACGAGGACGGCCCCACGTTGAAGACCTGCACGGCCTCCTCGGAGAACACGACCTCGATCGGCTGCAGCGCCGCCGGCTCCCGCCCATCGGCGCCGCGCCCGGGCGCGGCCACGAAGAAGTCGAGCAGGTGGTCCTCGCCGCCGGCGGTGTGCACGAGCATGAACCCGCCCGCGCCCGGCCCCGTCAGGGGCGACTCCGTCACGAACGACATCAGCACCGCGCCAACCGCGGCGTCCACCGCGTTGCCGCCATCGCGCAGCACGGCGGCGCCGGCCTCGGCGGTCAGCGGATGGCCGGCTGCGACCACCCCACCCATGTGTTCAACCTACCCGCGGGGAGCGGGTCCCGAGGGCCTAGCGGCCCCCGGGGATGAACTCCGGCACGTCGAGCTCGCCCAGCGAGCCGTTGGAGCGCGTGCGCTGCGGGGCGCGCGCGATACGCGGCTCGCGGTCGGCCTCGCGGGCCGCCGAGGAGGCATCGGGCGCGCGGCGGGCCGGCGTGACGCGCCGGTCCCCGTAGCCGGTGGCCACGACCGTGACCCACACCTGGTCCACCACCTTCTCGTCGACCATCGCGCCGAAGATGATGTTGGCGTCGGGATGGGCGGCCTCGCTGACCGCGCGCGCCGCCTCGTTGACCTCCCACAGGGAGAGGTCGCGGCCGCCGGTGATGGAGAGAAGGATCGACTGCGCGCCGTCCACGGAGGTCTCGAGCAGCGGCGAGGCCACCGCGGCCTGGGCCGCGTCGATCGCGCGGGTCTCGCCCACGCCCATGCCTATGCCCAGCAGCGCCTGCCCTGCCTCCGACATGATCGTGCGCACGTCCGCGAAGTCGAGGTTGATGAGGCCCGGCAGGGTGATGAGGTCGGAGATGCCCTGCACGCCCTGGCGCAGGACGTCGTCGGCCACGCGGAAGGCCTCGACCATCGAGGTCTGCTTGTCGAGCACGGTGAGCAGGCGCGTGTTGGGGATCACGATGAGCGTGTCCACCTCGCCCGACAGGTCGTCCACGCCGCGGTCGGCCTGGTCGCCGCGCCGCGAGCCCTCGAAGGCGAACGGCTTGGTGACGATGCCCACCGTGAGCGCGCCGAGGTCGCGGGCGATGCGCGCCACGACGGGGGCCGCGCCCGTTCCGGTGCCGCCGCCGGCGCCGGCGGCGATGAACACCATGTCGGCGCCCTTGAGCATGGCCTTCACACGGTCGTGCTCCTCCATCGCAGCCTGGCGGCCGAGATCGGGGTTGGAGCCGGAGCCCAGCCCGCGCGTGACCTCGCTGCCGATGTGCAGCGTGGTCTCCGCGTTGGAGGTCTGCAGCGACTGGAGGTCGGTGTTGACGGCGATGAAGTCCACGCCCTCGACGCCCGCCTCGATCATCCGGTTGACGGCGTTCACGCCGGCGCCGCCGACGCCCACGACCTTGAGCACGGGCTGCCCGATCGGCTCCTGCTGCGCCGGCACCTGGGGCTCGTCGCGCCCGTAGCGCGGGGCCGCCGGCTTGTCGAGGATGTTCTCGGGGATGTCGGAGGAGAAGACGTGCCGCAGCCGCTCCTCGGCCGAGCGCACGTGGCGCTCCTCGGCCTCGTGCTCGCGCTGCGAGGGCGGCGCGGGGCGCAGCTGCTCGGCGGGCGGCGGCGAGGCGGCAGGCGTCTGACGGCGCACGCCGCCCTCCTGCGGGGGCTTGACGCGCGGCGCGCCGGCGTCGGTCTCGGCGCGCTGGGGCGCGTCCTCCAGCCCCTCCTCCTCCGTCTTGCGGAAGAGCGCCGCCAGGGGGCCCTCGCGCATGCTCGCCCGCTTACCGCTTGCCATTCGAGAGGACCTCCTCAGCCAGCCGTCGGTAGGCGTAGGCCGCCTTACCGTCCGGGTCGTACTTGAGCACCGACATGCCCTTCACGGGCGCCTCGGCGAAGCGCACGGTCTTGGTGATGCGCGAGGCGAAGACGCGGTCGCCGAAGTTCTCCTCGAGGATCTCGATTGCCTCCTTGGCGTGCACGGTCCGGGTGTCCACGAGGGTAGGCAGGATTCCCTCGATGTCCACGTCCGGATTGAGGTTCTCCTTGATCATCGAGAGCGTGTTCTGCAGCTGGATCAGGCCGCGCATGGAGAGATACTCGCATTGCACGGGGACGATCACCTTGTCCGCGGCCGTCAGGGCGTTGATCGTGAGCAGCCCGAGGCTCGGCGGGGTGTCGATGCAGATGAAGTCGTAGTCCTCCTTCACCGGGTCCAGGGCCTTCGACAGCGCGCGCTCGCGCCCGATCTGCGTGGACATGGCGATCTCGGCGCCGGCGAGGTCGATCGAGGAGCAGGCCACGTCCACCTCGCGCTTGCGGATGACCTCCCGGATGGAGATGTGGTGAACGAGCACGTCGTACATCGAGGTCTCGAGCGTGTCCGGGTCGATGCCCTGGCTCATCGTCAGGTTGCCCTGAGGATCGAGGTCGACGCAAAGGACCCGGTGGCCCTTCTCGCCGAATGCCGCCGCGAGGTTGAGCGTGGTCGTGGTCTTGGCGACCCCGCCCTTCTGGTTGGCGAACACGATGACTTTGCACTTGGATGCCACAGGGGACTCCTCTTGGGGTTGGAAACCCGCTTCGCAAGCGGTATTCGCAGGTGACCTGGCGATTCCTCCCGGCCCGTCCGATCCGCCCGCGGAGGTACCTTGCGAGCGTGATCGACTTCCAGACGATCGAGGACGCCGGCCGCAAGCTGGCAGAGGCGGCTGGGCCTGACTCGAGTCATCCTGTTCGGGTCGCACGCGCGCGGGCAGGCGGGGAGGCGAAGCGACGTCGACTTCCTCGTCATAGAACGAGAGGTGGAGGACCAGAACGCCGAGGCCGTGAGGCTGCGCCGGGCACTCCGGCCCCTCGTCCTGCCGACGGACATCCTCGTGGTCACCGAGGCGCACGTGGAGGAATGGGCATCGGTGCCCGGGACTGTCGTGCATGCCGCGCTGCGCGAGGGCCGGGTGCTGCATGGCTGACGGGCCGGCCCTGGCGCGCACGCTGCTCGACAAGGCCGCAGGCGATGAGGCCACGGTGCGGGCACTCGTCTCCAACGAGGACGTACCAGACGCCAATTGGGCGGAGGACCTGATCGGCCGCAACGCGTAGCCCGACGGCGGCGGTCCTCGTCTCCGAGTTCGCGCCTCTACGCTCCCGGGCGCTGATGCCCTCGCTGCTCGACAAGCGGCTCGTCTTCGTCACCGGCAAGGGCGGGGTGGGCAAGACCACCGTGGCCGCCGCGCTGGGACTCGCCGCGGCCCGCGCGGGCAAGCGCACGATCGTCTGCGAGGTGGCCGAGCAGGAGCGCCTCGCGGGCATGTTCGGCCACGGCGACACGGGCTACGCCGAGGTGGAGCTGGCCGAACGCCTGTGGGCGATCTCGATCGACCCGCAGCGGGCCCAGGAGGAGTACCTGCGCGACCAGCTGCCCTCGCGCACGCTCGCGGGCATGCTCGCCGGCAGCTCGCTCTTCACCTACCTCAGCGCCGCCACACCCGGCTTGCGGGAGCTGCTCACCGTGGGCAAGGTCTGGGAGCTGGCCCAGCTCGAGCGACGCGACCGGGCCAGGACGCCGTACGACCTCGTGATCGTGGACGCCCCCGCCACCGGCCACGGCCTGGGCCTGCTCACCGCGCCGCGCACCTTCCGCGATGTGGCGCGGGTGGGGCCGATCGCGCGCCAGGCCGGCGTCATCCACACGTTCCTCTCCGACCCCAAGCGCACCGGCGTCGTGGCCGTGGCCCTGCCGGAGGAGACGCCGGTGGCGGAGACGATCGAGCTGCGCAGGCGCCTGCGCGAGGAGCTGGACACGGAGGTGGACGCCGTCGTGGTGAACGGGCTCTACCCGGAGCGCTTCAGCGGCGCCGAGTCCGAGCGGATCGCGTCCGCGGACGGCGACGTCCGCCCCCCGGCGCTGCGGGCCGCCCTGCGCTCGGCGCTGTCCGAGCACCGCCGCGCGCGCACACAGCGCACCCAACTACGGCGGCTGCGCCGGGCCGTGGGCGATGTCTCAACCCTCCCTTTCATCTTCGAGCCGGAGCTCGGCGTGGCCGACCTCGAGCGGCTGTCGCGCGGACTGGAGCGGCGGCTGTGAGCATCGGAGCGCTGCTCGAGGGCCGCTCGATCTGCATCTGCGCCGGCGCCGGCGGGGTGGGCAAGACCACCACCTCGGCCGCCATCGCGCTCGGCGCCGCGGCCCGCGGCCGGAAGGTGGCCGTGCTCACCATCGACCCGGCCCGCCGGCTGGCGAGCGCGCTCGGGCTCCCGGAGCTCGGCAACGAGGAGCGCCGGGTGCACGTCCCCGGGCTCGAGGGCGAGCTCTGGGCAATGATGCTCGATCCCAAGCGCACCTTCGACGACCTGGTCGAGAGCTACGCGCCCGACGAGCGCACGCGCGACGCCGTGCTCTCCAACCGCATCTACCAGGAGCTGTCCGCCGCGGTCGCGGGATCGACGGAGTACATGGCGATGGAGAAGCTCTACGAGCTGCACGCCGAGGGCCGCTACGACCTGCTGGTGCTCGACACCCCTCCAACCCGCAACGCGCTCGACTTCCTGGAGGCGCCGGAGCGGCTGTCGGGCTTCATCGACTCGCGCTCGCTCAAGCTGCTGCTTGCCCCGGGCCGGAGGGGTCTGAAGGTGCTCAGCCGCGGCACCGGCCTCCTGTTCTCGGTGCTCGAGCGGGTGACGGGGGTCGACCTGCTCGCGGACCTGTCGGCCTTCTTCAACTCCTTCGGCAGCATGGCGGAGGGCTTCCGCGAGCGGGCGGTACGCGTGCGCGAGCTGCTCGGCGCGCCCGAAACCGTATTCGTGCTCGTCTCCTCCCCCCAGCGCTCTGCCGTGGACGAGGCCATCTTCTTCCGCCGCCGCCTGGCCGAGGCCGGCATGCCCTTCGGCGGGGTGATCGTGAACCGGATGCACGAGGAGGGGCTCGCGAAGGGAAAGCTCGGCGACGCCGGGGCGGAGCTGCTGGGCGAGCGCCTCGGCCGCAAGGTGGAGCGCACGTTCGAGGACTACCGGCGGCTGGCCGAGCGCGACCGCGACAACGTGGCGCGGCTCGCCTCCGAGCTCGACGGAGAGCCGATCGTGCGCGTGCCCTACTTCGACGAGGACGTGTACGACCTCGCGGGCCTGCGGCGGATGGACGAGTACCTGTTCCGGCGCGCGCGCCGAAGCCGGCGACGGCGTTAGGTGACGTGCCCAGGGACGTCGCGAAGGCGTGGCCGGCTGGGCCATCGCATGGCTCGGCGAACGGGCTGAGTCCGGGCGCTGGGTCGCTTTACCCAGAACATGTCGGGGCAAAGCGACCCAGCGGCGCTGCTGCGGGAGTACGCCGGCCTGTACCGGGTGGGGCATCGCGCCGCCCGGCGTCTAGATCGGCGCGGAGAAGCTGTCCGGGTCGTCGTCGAAGTCCCAGTCCGTGGACGCCGTGACCCCCGGGTCCATGTCGATGTCGAAGGACGCCTGCCGTGACACCGCCGCGAACTCCGTGGTGGTGGGCTCCAGCTCGCCCTCGTCGGGCTCGGCGCGCTCGTCGCGCTCGCTGGGCACCTCGCCCGGGCGGCCGTCGAGGCGCCGCACGGTGATGGCGCCCGCGGGCTCGGGCGGGGCGCCTGCGGGAGGTGAGGTCGCGAGCTGGGAGCGCGGCGGCGCCACTGCCGGCGCCGCCACCGGCACCGGCTCCGGGTCGGGCAGCGGCTCGCGCTCGTAGTCGGGCTCGGGCCCGTAGTCGGGATCGGGGTCGGCCTGCAGCTCGGGCAGCGGCTCCTGCCGGGGCCTTGCAGCCTCGCGGCTCAGGTCGCGAGCGCCGATCTCGAACGGCTCACTCGCGGCCAGCAGGATGTCGTCCGCAACCGCCCTGAGGTCCGGCTCGAGGTAGCCGCAGAGGATGTCGCGCAGCAGCGCGCGCAGGTGGTGCTCGATCTCGGCCGCGATCGACGCGGGGGGCTCGGAGCCGATCACGTCGATGTATGCGGGACCGGCGCCGCCGGCGATGGCCCAGCGCTCGAGCGCGAAGGCCAGCTCCACGCGCCGCTGCACGGAGCGCCGCCCCTGCTCCTCGGCGCAGAGCGCGGCCAGGCGCAGCGACAGGCTCCCGCGCCCGCCCTCGTCGTTCGCGCCGAGCAGGGCGCCCAGCGCGAGCAGGTGGTCCGACAGGCCCTCGGTGGCGTCCGCGCGCTCGCAGCCCATCTCGAAGCGGTCCAGGGCCCAGGCCACCGCGCCCGCGTGCGTGGAGCGCGCCACCACGGCGAGGAACTCGCGCAGCTCGTCCTCCTCCCCGCGTGAGAGGCGCCACTCCGGCGCGCGCGGGTCGGTGGGCACGGCGAGCGGGAAGCTGCGCCAGGGCCCGGTGTCGGCCCGCGCCCAGCCCGCCGGCCCGGGCGCCACGCCGCCGGGCTTGAACAGCCGCAGCGCGGTGCACAGCGCGGCGAAACGAGCGGCGGCCTCTGCGAGCGGCAGCTCCCCATCGCCTTCCGCATCCTCGTCGAGCACGCAGAGCACGTTGGGCAGCGCCTCCGCGCCCTGCGGCGGCCCGAACTCCGGCCACACCGCCTCGGGCGGCGCCTCGGTCCAGTCGCCGCGCACCAAGGCGAGCCCGCCGCCGAGCTCGACGCGGTCGGAGTCCATCCGCAGCCCCCGCAGCGGCGTGATCACCGACATGCGGATGGCGTGCTCGTAGAGCGTGCCCTCCACCTCGGCGTACACGCGCTCGTAGCGCTCCTCGGGGAACTCGAAGCCGGTGGCGTCCTCGTACAGGCGGTCGAGCAGCGCGTGCAGCGCCGGCTCGGCATCGTCACCACCGACGCCGCGCACGCGCAGGTAGGCGGCGGCGCCGGAGCCGAGCGCCGCGGCGGCGGGCTCGAAGGCCGCCAGCGTGCGCAGGCGCTCCCAGCGCGGCGCGATGAACTCCGCCGTGAGCGGGCGGTAGCTGTAGAGCACCGAGCGGCGTCCGCCGGTCTCGTCCACGTCGAAGGACAGCTCCGCGCCCGCCTGCACGTCCGCGGTGAGCAGCGCGGCGGCCTCGAGCGCGAAGTCCCTCAGGGCGTCGTGCAGGCGACGATTGCGCACATCCGCGGTTTCGCCGCGGCGGGGCGCGCTCCTGCTGCGTTTCGCGTCCCGGGGACCGCCGCGCCGTCCTGCCCTGGGCCGTCACACGCGGCCCAGGGCAGGACGGCGCGGGCGAAAGAGGCGCTCAGGCAGCCGCGACGGTGGTGACGGCCGGAGCGCTGCCCGCGCAGGACTCCACGCCCAGCCACTCGCGGCCGTAGTGGCGCATGTCCTCGATGATCGGCAGCAGCGCGCGGCCCTTCTCCGTCAGGCGGTACTCCACCCGCGGCGGGACCTCGGGGAAGGTGGTGCGCCGCACGATCTGCTCCTCCTCCAGCGCCCGCAGCCGCAGCGATAGCGTGCGCGGGCTGATGCCGGCGAGGGAGCGCTCGAGCTCGCAGAAGCGGCTGCGGCCCTCGGCCAGGTCACGGATGATGAGGAGCGTCCACTTGGCGCAGACGAGGTCTGCGGTCGCGCAGACGGGACACGTGTCGTCGGCCATCACCCGCATGGTAGCGCGATACTTCAGCAACTGAAGCTTTGCAAAAACGGCCCGGGCGGGGAGAACGCCCGGGCCGTTGCTGCGAGTCCGGCGAGAAGATCAGCGGCCGAGATTTCCCAGTACGCCCCCGCCGCCGCCGGCGTTGCCTCCGGCCGTGGGCACGACGCGGCCCTCGCTGGGCTGGACGAGCACCCAGCCCGCGCCCTGGAACGCGACCTGCAGCGACTCGCCCGAGCCCCTGCCGATGAGCGTCTTGAGGTTGACGTCCGTCTTCACGGACGTGCTGACGCCGCTGGACCAGGTGATGGCGGCGGACGGGTCGGCGTAGGTGGGAGCGTCGCCCGTGTTGAGCAGGACGGGCGGGCCGTCGGAGACCACGGCCACCCAGCCCGTGCCGCCGAGCTCCATGTTGAACAGGCCGCCGGCGAGCGCGCCGGAGAAGCCGCCCTCGACCTTCTTGATGTCCCAGTCGATGCCGGCGTCGAACGCGAGCACGTTGCGCCCGTTGCAGGTGATCTGGTCGTTCTCGAGGTAGATCAGGTGGATGTCCTGAGCCTGGTCCGCGAGGAAGACCTCGCCGCTGCCCTCGATCTTCATGAGCTGCGTGCCCTCGCCGGTGACCGCCTTCTTGATGAACTTGCTCACTCCACCCGAGCCGGCGTGCTCGAAGCGGACGTCGCCCTGGTAGGCCACCATCGAGCCGAGCTTGGCCTGGATCGTGATCTGGTCCAGGTGGGCCTTCAGGAGCTTGGAGTTCTGGAGCGCGAACGCATCCTGCGACGCGGTCTCCTGGAATTCGCCGAGCGTGCTCTGCACGTTGCTGGTCCTCCTTGGGGGATCGTGGTACCCGTCCACTTTCGGACGAGAGCAGGCTTGCGTCAAGGGACGGTTCCATTACGCTCGGCGGCGGATGCGCATCCGGCCCGCCCTCGCCGTCGCCGGCGCCACGCTCGCACTCGCCGCGCCGGCGTCAGCGCAGGCGGGCGATCCGATCATGCCGCTGTCCGAGGTCCGCGCCGGGATGGAGTGCACCGGCCTGTCGGTGGTGCGCGGCACCGAGATCGCGAGCTTCGACGTCGAGGTGGTCGACGTCGTGGCCGGCCAGCAGGGAGCGCCCGCCGCCCGCATCCTCGTGCGCGTGGGCGGCCCCGCCATCGAGGCCACCGGGATCGGGCCCGGCTTCTCGGGCTCGCCGGTCTACTGCGCCGACGGAGCCGGCACCAGCCGTGTGATCGGCGCCCTCGCGGAGGCCATCGGCGAGTTCGGCAACGAGGTGGTGCTGGCCACGCCGATCGAGGAGATCCTCGGCGAGACCCCCACCCCTCCCACCGGCGCGAGCCGCGATGCCCGCATGCTGCGCCGCGCCCGCCCGCTCGCCGCGCCGCTCACCGTGGCCGGCCTCCACCCCGCCCTCGCCCGCCGCCTCCCGCCCGCCGGCGCACGGGCAGGCCGCACGCTGCTCGCCTCGCCGCCGGGCCCGCTCGGCACGTTCGCGCCCCAGCAGCTGCGCCCGGGAGCAGCGGTCGCGGTGGGCCTCACGAGCGGCGACCTCGGCTTGGGCGCCATCGGCACGGTGGCGTACGCCGACGGCGACGCGGTGTGGGCCTTCGGGCACCCCTTCGACGGCACGGGCCCAAGATCGCTCCTCCTCCAGGACGCCTACGTCTACACGGTCATCGGCAACCCGTTCGGCGTGGAGCCGGCGTTCACGTACAAGCTCGCGTCACCCGGACACGACATCGGCACGCTCACCAACGACGCCGCGGGCGCCGTGGTGGGCCGCGTGGGCGCCCTGCCCCGCACGATCCCGATCAAGGTGGTGGCGCAGGACCTCGACTCGGGGCGCGTGAGCGTGGTCGAGCTGCGCGCCGCGGACGAGGCCCCGCTCGGCCTGCCGTCCGCATCGTCCGCGCTCTCGCTCGCCACGCCGCTGGCGGTGGCGCAGGCCGGCACCCAGGCGCTGCGCGGCGTGCCGTCGCGGGTGACCGCCTCGCTGTGCCTGCGGATCGAGCTCGAGGAGCGCGAGCGGCCCATCCGCTTCTGCAACCGCTACGTGGCCGGCGGCTCGGCCGATGCCGACGCGGGCGGCCTGGGCGCTCCCATGACCGACGCCGCCAACGCGATCGGCTTCCTCGACGCCTTCAACTTCGGGCCGCTGCGCGTCACGTCCGTTGAGGTCAACCTCAAGCTCCGCCGCGGCCTGCGCCAGGGCTACCTCACGCGCGTGTCCGCGCCCCGGCGGGTGCGCCGGGGGCAGCGCGTGCCGGTCACCGTCACCGTGCGGCGGGTGAACGGGCCGTCGCAGCGGCGGCGCTTCCGGCTGCGCATCCCGCGCTCGTCCCCAACCGGACTGGTGGAGCTCGAGCTGGCCGGCACCGCCACCGACCTGTTCACCGACGAGATCATCATCGACTTCGACGAGCTGCTGTCGGAGGGCACCGACGAGGACTTCGATCCCGGCGAGCCCGGCCCCCGCGACGTGGACGAGCTCGCCGCGGAGATCGAGAGCCTGCGCCGCTACGACGGCGTGGCGGCCCGCTTCGGCCGGCCGGGCCGGCGCAGCGGGCGGGCGCTGGTGCGGCGGGCCCTGCGCGACCGAGGCATCCGCATCAGCGGGCGGGCATCGACGCTGATTCGCGTCGTCCGCTAACCGCCCGCGCGCACGCCGAACGTCCCGCGCACCTACCAAAGCGGGGGGTGCGCGGGACGTTCGACGCGCTAGAGCCCGTAGACGGAGGGATCCCGCTGCGGGACGGCGGCCGCCGGCTCGTCGCCGTTGCCCTCCGCGTCCTCCAGGATCTGCTCGACCGACGTCGAGCGCTGGCCGTCGGAGGAGACGAGCAGCTTGAAGTCGTGCGGCGAGGTGGCGGCCTTGAGCGCGGTCTCCATCGAGACGTGCCCGGCCTGCACGTGCGCGAGCAGCGCCTGGTCGAAGGTCTGCATGCCGTAGTAGGTGCCGTCGGCGATGGCGTCGGTCAGCTTGCCCGTGTCCTCGGGGTTCATGATCATGTCGCGCACCCGGCCGGTCATCCGCAGGACCTCGCAGGTGGGCACGCGCCCCTTGCCGTCGGCGGTGCGCACCAGCCGCTGCGAGACCACGCCCTTCAGCGTGCCGGCGAGCATCGCGCGCACCTGCTGGTGCATGTGCGGGGGGAAGAAGTCGATGATGCGGTTCACGGTCTCCGGCGCGTCCACCGTGTGGAGGGTGGAGAGCACGAGGTGGCCGGTCTCGGCCGCCGACAGCGCGGTGTGCACCGTCTCCTCGTCGCGCATCTCGCCCACGAGGATCACGTCGGGATCCTGGCGCAGCACACGGCGCAGGGCGCGCTTGAAGGAGAGCGTGTCGTCGCCCACCTCGCGCTGGTTGATCACCGAGCGCTTGTCGCGATGGAGGAACTCGATCGGGTCCTCGATCGTCACGATGTGCTTGGCCTCGCGCTCGTTGATCTGGTCGATCATCGCCGCGAGGGTCGTGGACTTGCCCGATCCGGTCGTGCCGGTCACGAGGATGATCCCGCGCTCCTCCTCGGCCAGCTCCGAGATCACGGGCGGGAGGAGCAGCTCGTCCACCGTCTTGATCTCATGCGGGATCGCCCGGCAGACGATCGAGATCGAGCCGCGCTGGCGGAATGCGTTCACGCGGAAGCGGCAGACGCCCGGGATGCTGTAGGCGAAGTCCACCTCGCCCTGCTCGCTGAACTCGGCGTGGCGCGGGGCCTCGTCGCCGAGCATCTGGCGGAGCACGGCCTCGGTGACGTCGGGCATGAGCTTCTCCGCGTCCGGGATCGGCTCGAGCACGCCGTTGAGGCGGATCATCGGGGTCGAGGGGACCTTGAGGTGAAGATCTGAGCCCCCCACCTCGACCATGCGGCGGAGGGCATCGTCCAGGACGAACACACCCCCCGTATCGGCGGGCGAGACCCGGCGCTTTAGCGCGCGAGCCCTGTGATGCGCGCCCGTTGCTCCCCTGTCAGCTCGAAGCCGAACACGTCCAGGTTGGACGCGCGCCGGTCGTGCGAGGAGGCCTTGGGGATGGCGCTCACCCGCGGCTGGTCCAGCAGCCAGCGCAGCACCACCTGCGCCGGCGTCCTGCCGTGGGAGTCGGCGATCTCTGCGAGCACGGGGTCGTCGAGCACGTCGCCGCGGGCGAATGGCGAGTAGGCGGTGACCATCACGTCGCGCTCGGCCGCCAGCTCGAGCAACGCGCGCTGGCCCTTGTAGGGGTGGTACTTGACCTGGTCGGCGATGACCGGCGCCAGCTCGAGCGCCTGGCGCAGGAGATCCGTGCCGAAGTTGCTCACGCCGATGTGGCGCGTCATGCCTTCGTCGCGCAGCGCCGTCATGGCGCCGAGCGTCTCCTCCAGCGGCACCTCGGGGTTGTGCCAGTGGATCAGGAGCAGGTCCACGTGGTCGGTGGCGAGCGCGTCGAGCGATCCCTCGATCTGCTCGCGCACCTCGTCCGCGCGTAGGCGATCCTGGGCGAGCTTGGTGGTGAGGAAGAAGTCGTCGCGCGGCACGCCCGCGTCGGCCATGCCGCGCCCGACCTCCGCCTCGTTCTCGTACACGCGGGCGGTGTCGATGTGGCGATAGCCCAGCTCGAGCGCGTCGCGCACGCCCTCGGCGCACTCGGCGCCCGTGAGCTGCCACGTGCCCAGCCCGAGCTTGGGGATCTCGACGCCACCGACGGTCAGGTGGGTCTCGGCGACGGCTTCGCGTGGCATCGCGGCTCCCGTGCCCGGGCACCCCGCGGGCGAAACGACAGAGGGCGGACCCGAAGGCGAGCCCTCTGGCTCATGTAGGGCAGCGAGAGGCGAGCATGCCAAGGACGCAGGGAGCGACGCGTGCTACGCACGCGAGCGACCGAGGACGCAGGCAGGCGACGCCTATCGCTGCCCTACGCGACGTCGCGGAGCTTCTGGGCTTCCGCGAGCGACTGCAGCTTCTTGAGCGACTGGTTCTCGATCTGGCGGATGCGCTCGCGCGTGACGTTGAACGTGCGGCCCACCTCGTCGAGGGTGCGGGGGTGCTCCCCGCCGAGCCCGTAGCGCAGCTCGAGCACGCGCCGCTCGCGGTAGCTCAAGTTCTCGAGCGCCTCGCGCAGCGCCTCCTTGGTGAGGATCTCCGCGGCGCGCTCGTACGGCGACTCGGCCCGCTCGTCGGCGATGAACTGGCCGAACTCGGACTCCTCCTCGTCACCCACCGGCTTCTCCAGCGAAACCGGTGCCTGGGCGGAGCGCTTGATCGAGTCGACCTCCTCGGGATCGATGCCCGTGTGGGCGGCGATCTCCTCGGGGGTGGGCTCACGCCCCAGCTCGGTGACGAGCTTGCGCTCGGCGCGGCCGATCTTATTGAGCTTCTCGACCACGTGCACGGGGATGCGGATGGTGCGCGCCTTGTCGGCCAGCGCGCGGGCGATGGCCTGGCGGATCCACCAGGTGGCGTAGGTGGAGAACTTGAAGCCCTTGCGGTAGTCGAACTTCTCAGCCGCGCGGACCAGGCCCAGCGTGCCCTCCTGGATGAGGTCGAGGAAGGGCAGGCCCTGGTTGCGGTAGTTCTTGGCGATCGAGACGACCAGCCGCAGGTTGGACTCCACCATCTTCTGCTTGGCGTCGAGGTCGCCGCGCTCGATGCGCTTGGCGAGATCGACCTCCTCCTGCGCCGTCAGCAGTCTGACCTTCCCGATGTCCTTGAGGAAGAGCTGCAGCGAATCCGTCGTCATGTCCGGCTTGAGGTCGATCTGGCTCTTGGCCTTGCGCCGGCGTCCCTTGCCGTCCACAGCGCGCTCTTCCTGATTGGCGGCGAGCGCCGGATCGATCTCCTCGACGAGCTCGATCTCGGACTTCTCGAGGAAGCCGTGCAGCTCCTCGATGTCCGACTCGTCGATGTCCACCTCGGCCAGCGCCGTCGCCACCTCCGCGTAGGTGAGCACGCCCGTTGCCGTGCCCTTGGTGACGAGGAGCTTGACCTCCTCGAGTTCCTGGAGTTCCGCTACTGACATCCCGTTCCGATCGTTTCCGCTGAATGACCGCAGGCACGCACCCTGGGCCATTCAAACATGCGTTCGTATCCTACAAACTATATGTTCTGAAGTAAAGGGTCGGAGCGCGGTATTTGGCGCCATGAAACGCACGTCATCCCGGCGCACCCCCTTTTCTACCCGCGATGCCGCCGTCCGATACACGGCAACGCGCGACGTTCGCGACCGCCACAGCTTCGGCGCGGCGCGCCACTGACTTTAGCGGCGGCGTGTGCGCTTAAACTGGCCGCCGGATGAATGCCGGCGAGGACGAGATCCTGGGGAACCTGCCGCGCGAGCGGCCGGGCACCCGGAGCGGCAAGCGCACGGGGGCGCGGGGCAAGCCCGCGCGCAAGACCGAGCAGAAGCCGCCCGCGGCCGCTCGGTCCACGCCCGGGACGGCCGCCTCCAGGGCGCGCCCGGCGCCGCCGGCCGGCGCCGACCCCGTCGCTGAGGCCGCGCGCGTTGCGGGGCAGGTCGCCGGCCTGGGCCTGCGCATCGCGTCTCGCGTGGCGGGCGGCGTCATCGGCCGGCTCCCCCGTCCGTAGGGATCCGCGTGCCCGGACCGCCCAAGCCGGCCACGGGGTGGCGGCGGTCGTGGCGGCTCGTGAAGGCCTTCTACTGGAAGGCCTACGAGGACAACCTCACCGGGCTCTCCGGCATGGTCGCCTACAACCTGCTGCTGTCGGTCTTCCCGCTGGCGCTGGTCGCGCTCTTCGTCGCGGGCCGGGTGCTCGAGAGCCCGGAGCTGGAGCAGCGCGTGCTCGAGGACCTGCAGGAGCTGTTCCCGAGCACCGCCGAGGCCACGCTGACGAGCACCCTGGACTACGTGCGCAACTCGTCCACCGGCCTGGGCATCGTCGCGCTGGTCACGAGCATCTGGATCGGCGCCTCTTTCTGGGGCGCGCTCGACACGGCCTTCTGCCGCATCTACCACGTGCGCTGCCGCAGCTGGCTCGAGCAGAAGCGCTTCGCGCTGCTCATGCTGTTCGTGGTCCTGCTGTTCATCGCCGCGACCGTGGCGGTGCCGGTCGCCCAGAGCGTGCTGGTGTCCGGGACGGAGGACCTCCCGTTCGGGTTGGAGGACGTCCCGGGCGTCATCTTCGGCATCAGCCTGGCGATCGGACTGGCGATCCTGTTCGCGGTCCTCTGCCTCGTCTACTGGTCGGTGCCCAACCGCTTCGTCCCCTGGCGCGCGATCTGGCCCGGCGCGCTCGGGGCCACGATCGCGATCGGGACCGTGGACTATGCCTTCCCCGCGTACCTGTCGAGCATCAACACCATCGCCCGCTTCGGCACGACGTTCGTCTTCGTGGTGATCGTGATGATCTGGTTCTACGCGCTGGGGATCATCATCCTCGGAGGGGCCACGATCAACGCCATGCGCTTCGAGGTGCACGACACGGGCCGCCGCCTGAGCCAGATCGTGCCGTCGCTCAAGGGAAAGCCGCCCGAGGCCGAACACCCATGACGCGGACGTCCGTAACGCGGACGTCCGTAACGCCGGTATAGTCCGCGCCGCCGAATCGTCCGGAGCCATCCGGGCGAACGGGGGACCCGCTGCCGGGCATGCGCCCGGCGGGGGCGAGTCGGCCGCATTGCCGCGGCCGTAGGGGCTTCCTCAAAGCTCCGAGCCCGTCAGCTCACCTCGCAGGCACCGGAACACGACGTGACACGGATGAGCCCCCACCTGTGGGCGCTCGCGGCCGCGCTCTGCACGGCCCTTGCGCTCTCCGCCCCCGCGGCAGCCCAGACGGGAGGCCTCTCCGCGCCGTCCCCCGGCGAGGGGGCCGAGCCCGTGGATCCCGAGTTCAAGATCAGCGCGCGGCGATCCGTGTACCTGGGCCGCGAGATGCGCGTGAAGGGATCGGCGCCGCAGGCCGCCGGCAAGGCCGTCCGGATCGAATGGCTCGACCCGGCGGGCGCCTGGCAGCCGGCCGCCACCGTCCAGGCCGACGCGCAGGGCGCGTTCATGACCACGTGGGAGCCGGAGCACGTCGGACGCTACAAGCTGCGGGCGGTGCTCGGCCACAACGCCAGCAGCGCCCAGGCCCAGGCGGCACGGTCGTCGGTGCCGCGCACGCTCACGGTCTATCGCTCCGCGAAGGCGAGCTGGTACGGCCCGGGCTTCTACGGCAACCGCACGGCCTGCGGGCAGCGGCTCCGGCGGGGCACGGTGGGCATCGCGCACCGGCGCCTGAAGTGCGGCACGCGCGTGGCCGTCCGGCGCGGGCGGCGGTCCATGGTCGTCCGCGTGATCGACCGCGGGCCCTACGTCCGCGGCGTCCACTGGGACCTCACCGAAGCGGCCGCGCGGAAGCTCGGCGTGGAGCACACAACCCGTATCGGTGCCGCCCCACTCGGCTGACGGGTAGAAACGCCAGACGGGTGCTGTCCCCGATGTGGTGTATCGTTGACCCCAATGAATGCCGCTCGCGACACCTTCTCCTGCGTCGTCATCGATGAGCATCCCGTTGTGCGCCAGGGCATCCGTGCCCTCCTCGAAAAGGAGTTCCCGGCGATCGACGTGTCCGATCTCGAGTCGCCGTCCTCGGCCATCGACCAGAAAGCCCCGGGCAAGGCCGACATCGTGATCTTCGACCCGCGCCGCGCGGGCACCGACATCGAGCGGACGATCGCCGGGCTGCACAAGCGGGGCGCGGCCGTCGTGGTCTTCACCTCCGACGGCGGCGCGCGGCTGCTGTCCGAAGCGCTCAAGGCCGGGGTGAAGGGCTACGTCCGCAAGGACTCCCCGCCGGAGGACCTCGTGCGCGCCATCCAGGCCGCCCGCCAGGGCGACTTCTACGTGGACCCGGCGCTGTCCTCGGCCATCGTGCTCGAGGAGGGCGACCGCACGCTCACCGCCCGCCAGCGCGAGATCCTCCAGATGCTGGCCGACGGCATGCAGACCGACGCCGTGGCCCGCAAGCTCGGCCTCTCCACCGAGACGGTCCGCACCCACACCAAGCGGATCCTGGCCAAGCTCGATGCCGACACGCGCACGCAGGCCGTGGCCATCGGCATCCGCAACAGCCTCATCGAGTAGGGCGGCTCGACTGAAGTTCGCGCGCCCGCCTCTAGGGCGCGCCGGCCGCGCGGGCCGCGTAGGCCACGAGCGAGCGGCACGGGCAAATCCCCCGATCATGGCCCCAGCCGTGGAATCAACCGCCCAGCGGCGGCCCCGCCGGGACCGTGCGGAGTTGACCACCGTATGGGTCGCAAAGTCCGCACGGCTCGGCCCGAGTCCACTTCCCCCCTCCCTCACTGCCAACCTGGCCGCGCTTCGCCAAACCACGCCGCGGGGAAAGGACACGACCAACCGCGGAACAACCCGCCTCTAGGGCGCGTCGGCCGCGCGGGCGGCAGCTCCGGGCTCGGCCACCGCCACGCTGCGGCCAGCGGCCTTCGCGCGGTACATCGCCTCGTCGCCGGTCTCGAGCAGGTGCTCGGCGTCGACGGCGTGCTGGGGACAGGACGCGACCCCGATGGAGATGCCCACGCCGGAGTCGCCGGCGTCGATGGACTCGGCGATGCGGTCCGCGATCACGCGCGCGCGGGAGGCGGTCTGCTGCGGGGCCACCACGCAGAACTCGTCGCCGCCGATGCGCACCGGCGTGTCCACCCGGCGGATGGCCGCGCGGATGGCCTCCGCCACCGCCACGAGCGCGCGGTCCCCCGCGGCGTGGCCGCGGGAGTCGTTGAGTCGCTTGAGGCCGTCCATGTCGAGCAGCAGGACCGAGAACGGGTGGCCGTAGCGGCGGTGGTGGTCGAGCAGCTGCTGGAGGTGCTCCTGCAGGAAGCGGACGTTGTAGAGGCCTGTGAGGGGGTCCGTGTGGGCGAGTCGCTCGAGCTCGCGCTCGCGCTTGCCGAGCAGCTGTTCGATGGCCGCGGCCTGGATGCCGCCGAAGGCCGTCGCCAGGCGGTCCACCGCATCGACGAAGACATGCGGGTCACGGTCGTCGAGCTCGCGCCGGAGGGCGGCCACGATGACCGACTGGAGCGCGGTGAGGTCGCGCGCGAGGTCCGAGGCGGATGCGCCCTGGCCGCCGCGCAGCTCCCCGAGGCGGGCGGCGCGATCGCGGCCGTCCGCGTCGAGCTCCATGGGGCCGTCCTTCACGCCGAGCGCCCGGAGGATGTCCGAGATCAGCGGCGGCAGCTCACGCGCGATCCGATCGGTGGGCAACCGCTCGATCTCGTCGAGCGAGGCCCGCTCCAACAGCCGGAGCAGCCATGCCTTGGCCAGCTCCTCCCGACCTTCGTGGAGGCGGGCAAGGGGCTCGTCGAGCGCGGCTGGCAGGCGGCGGACGTCTGGGTCGGGCACGGCGGCTGTGAGAGGCCGGGGGCGGTGGTCCACCCTAGCCACGCACCCGGAGGGATCGACGGCTCCGCCGGAGGAAAGCACGCAACGAGCGCGAAACCGCTGTCGTGACCGCGGACCTCCCCTCTCCGACCCCTGAGCTGGGGGCCTGGCTCGCGGCGAACCGAGAGACGCTGATCCGGCGCTGGCTGGAGCTGGTGGTGGAGCGCTCGACCCTCGAGGAGCTCGCCGCCCGGCCGCTGGCCGAGCGCGTGCGCGAGCTCGACCTGCTTCTTGAGGCCGCGCGCAGCGAGGGCGGCGCCCGGGGCGGCGGCCTCGGGCCCGACCTCGACCAGGCGCTGGAGGCCGCGTCCGCGGACGGCCGCCCGTTCGCGCTCGCGCTGCTGGCGCCCCCCGCCGGCGGCCCGAGCCCCGAGGCGTGGACGGAGGCGACCGCGGAGACGGCGCGCCGCGAGGAGCGCGTCGTGGCCGCCGAGGGAGGGCTGACGGCGGTAGTCATCCCCACGCCCGACGCGGACGCGGCGCGTGTGGAAGCCGACCGCATCCGGGCCGGCGCCTGGCAGCTGCTGGGCGGCGGGTCGGTGCTCCCCGACGTGGGCTTCGCGATGCATCCGCTGGACGCCAGGGACGCGGCCGGCCTGGCCGCCGTGGCCCACGAACGGCTTCCCGAGCGGGCCCCGGAGCCCGTTCAGGAGCCGGGCGCGGCGCCGGCGTACGAGCCGCCCGCCTTCTCGGAAGAGCTGCGCGTGAGCCGCACCGGGCACGGCGCGCTGCGCGAGGAGCTGGACCGCTGGGCGCGGGAGGGCGGCCAGGACGAGCGACGCGACCTCTGGCGCGAGCTCTCCACCCGGACGGACGCGCCCGAGCCCGACGACGACGGCCCACGGGCCGATGTCACCCCGCTGTACCCGCCGCCTCCTGAGTGAGGCCCGCCGTCCCGGTGGGATGATCCCGCCGTGCCGCCCGAGCTGATCGACATCGCCGAGGCGCGGGCGCGCGTGCTCGCCGCCGTGGCGCCCGGCCCGGTCGAGGAGGTCGCGGTGGGCGAGGCGAACGGGCGGGTGCTCGGCGAGGACGTGGCGGCGGCCGGTGACTCGCCGCCCTTCGACTCCTCGGCGATGGACGGCTACGCCGTGGTGGCCGGCGCGGCGGCCGAGCTGCCGGTCGTGGACGAGTCGCGCGCGGGCCGCCCGGCGCAGCTCGCGCTCGCGGCCGGCGAGGCCATCCGGATCTCCACCGGGGCCGCTGTGCCCGAGGGTGCCGACAGCGTGATCCCGGTCGAGCGGGTGGAGGAGCTCGGAGACAGCGTGCGCGTGCCGGACTGGGCGGCGGACCGCAACATCCGGCGGGCGGGCGAGGACATGCGCGCGGGAGCGGCCGTCCTCGCCGCGGGCACGCCGGTGGGCCCCGCCGAGCTGGCCGTCCTGGTGGCCGCCGGCGCGGAGCACGTGCGCTGTGCGGTGCGGCCGCGCGTTGCCGTGCTCGCCACCGGCGACGAGCTGGTGGAGCCTGGTGAGCCGCTCGGGCCGGGGCAGATCCGCAACTCGAACGCGTACGCGCTCGGGGCCCTCGCGGAGCGCGCAGGAGCCGAAGTCGTGCTGCGGCGGCGTGTGCCCGACGACGCCCGGGTCACGCGTGACGAGCTCGCCGCCGCGATCGAGGCCGCGGACGTGGTGTGCGTCTCGGGCGGGGTCTCCGTGGGCCCGCACGACCACGTGAAGCCGGCGCTCGAGGCCCTCGGCGTGGAGGAGCGCTTCTGGGGCGTGCGGGTCAAGCCCGGCAAGCCCACCTGGTTCGGCGTGGCGCCGGGCGGAGGGCTGGTGTTCGGCCTGCCCGGCAATCCGGTGTCCGCGATGGTGACGTTCCACCTCTTCGCCCGCCCCGCCCTGCGGCGGCTCGCGGGCGCCGACCCCGGCGACGTCCGGGCGCGCGCCGTGCTCGACGCGGCCGTGGCCCTCAGCCCGCGCCGCGAGCAGGTGCTGCGCTGCCGGCTGGCCGCTCGCGACGACGGCTGGCACGTGGAGCCCACCCGCGAGCAGGGCTCGCACATCCTCACCTCAATGCTCGGGGCGGGCGCCCTCGCGCTCGTGCCCGCCGGCGACGGCGAGCTGACCGCGGGGGAGCGCGTCCAGATACAGCTCCTCTAGCGTTCCGGCGATGCGACCGAGGGATCCGCGACGCCTGCTTCCCCGCACCGAACGGCTCGCCCGCGTGGACATCGTCGAGGAGCCGGAGTCGCGCGACGAGCCCGACGGCAGCGTCACCAGCCGTCAGGTGGCGAGGATCACGCTTCCGCGCGAGGAGCTCGACCGCATCTGGCGCCCCGAGTACCTGGAGCGCCTGGCGCGCACGTACTGGCGCTATCTCACGCGCATCTCGCTCGGGCTGCTGAAGGTGGTCTACACGGAGAGCTCGCGGCAGGTGGTGCTGATCGGCCGGCCGCTCGTGCTGCTGCGCTTCCACGCGCCCGAGTACGACGCGGAGGCGACCAAGGGCGTGGTCACGTGGCGGATCCACCGCGGCCTGCTCGTGGCGCCGCGCGGCCGGGGGCATGGCTTTCTGCGGATCACCGTCGAGAGGGCTCCGGACGAGGGCGCACAGGACGTGACGGTGCGGGTGAGCTCGGAGGTGTCGAACTTCTATCCGGTGCTCGCCGCCTCGCGGCCAGGCGGCCGCGGAGGCACGCTGGGAAGGCTCGCGCGCTGGTTCTACGCGGTCACCCAGCTGCGCATCCACGTGATCGTCACGCACGGCTTCCTGCGATCGCTGGCGCGGCTGGACCTGGAGCCGTCGGTGGTGGGGTCGCTGAAGGCCGCGATCGCGCGGGATCAGCCGACGGAGACGGCCGGCCGCTAGAAGTCTTCGTCGTTGCCGGACTCCGTCACGGTGCCCGTGTTCGCGTTGTTGTCCGCGCGGTCGCGGAAGGCCGACTGCACCGCCCACTGCATCTCGGGGCAGCAGCCGCCCTCGCCGGTACCGAGGCCGCTGTGGGTGCCCAGCGTGACGGTGACCTGGTTGGCGCTCATCGTCATCGTGCTGCTGGACCACACGCCGTAGCCGCCGAGCAGCCCGGTGACGTAGCCCCCCGCGTTGAGGTCGATCGTCCCGAACGGCAGCGTGGCGGAGTTGCCCGCGTTGCGGATCTCGAGCTCGTCGTCACCCAGCAGGCCCAGCAGGACGCCGCCGTCCTTGATGCGCACGGTGACGGTGGCGGTCCCGCCGGTCCACCCGGCCAGGATGCTCTCGCGCTCGATCGGCTCGCTGAAGCTGAAGATCACACGGTCGCCCGAGCCCGGCTGGCCGGAGTCGCCGTTGCCGTCCTGGGTCTGGATGTCGGTGCCCGACGGCTTGGTGTTGTCCACCATCACCGAGAAGCCGGTCTGCGTCCGGGCGTTGCCGACCACGTCGGCAAGGGCGAAGGAGAAGGCGTGCGAGCCTCCGGGCTGCGGGTCGTTGGCTGTGAGCGCCGCGCTGCGGTAGTTGAAGCTCTGGCCCCCGGCCGTCCAGCTGCCCGAGCTCATCGGGACGCTCGTCTGCCCGCTGTCGAAGCCGGAGACGTCCGCGCTCACGCTCGCGGTGCCGCTCGGCGGGCTGCCCCCGTCGGTGACGTTGGCATACACGTGGTAGCTCCCGCCCTGCTTGATGTAGCCGGTGGAGCCCCCGCTGGCCTTGCCCACCACCGCGGGGGCGGCGCTGGGCGCCGTGAGATCGGGCGCGGCGCTGAACGCGTTCCCGGGGTTGGAGCTGGCCGAGGAGAACAGGGCCTGTGTGCCCTGGCCCGCGGACGCGAGCACGCCGAGGCCGAAGCAGGCGGCGGCCGTGACCGCGGCCCTAGCGAGCGCGCGCATCGGCCCTCGGCCTCCAGATGCCGGCCAGCAGGAGCATCCCCAGCAACAGCGAGGGGACGGTGACGAGCGCAAGCTTGGCCCAGCGCCCACCCGTCCAGAAGAGCGCGTAGCCGAGACGGGGGACGCGGTAGTCCACGCGGCCTATCTCCCCGCTCTCGGAGACCGTCCAGCGCTCGGTGGAGCTGTTGGCGTCGCCCTTGGTGACGACGGTGACCTGGGCGCCACTCGCGCGGACCGCCCGCACGCGGTGGGTGATGAGCTGCCCCGTGTCGCCCGGGTCGCGGAACGTGACCACGTCGCCGGCCCGCGCCTCGAGGGGGGCGATGCGCTTGTTCACCACCACGTCGCCGGTGGCGATGGCCGGCTCCATGCTGCCGGACATCACCGTGAGCGAGCGGTAGCCCGCGAGCCACGAGACGCCGAGCACGGCCAGCAGGGTCACGGCCATCCCGGCGGCGGCCCAGCCGGTGAACAGCGCCGCCACCCGCAACGACCCCGGAGCGCGCCGGCGCGCCGCTGGGACGGGCGTGGCGGCCGGCGTCGGGGCGCGACGGCGACGCGCGCGCCACTCGGGAAGGACTGCCACGCGGGCGGCCACCACCAGGGCCGCGGAGCCGAGGCCGATGGTCAGGGCGAGTCTGCCGAGCGCCCGCTTCACCGGTTCCTCGCCTCCCAGGTGAAGGTGGCGGTGGCGGTGAGGTTCTCGGCGGCGGGGTCGTCGGCCAGCTCCGCCCGGACGCGGTAGGAATGCGATTCCCCGGTGCTCCAGGCCTCGGGGTCCGCGATCCCCGTGCCGTAGGTGCCCGGGTAGGAGGAGAGCGGCCCGTCGAAGAGGTCCCCCGGCTCGGGGGAGAACGACGCGCAGGAGTCGAAGGAGGGCGCCGCGTCGGTCCCGCGCGTCACCGTCAGCACGAGGTGGGGCGCCAGCGCGCCCGAGACGGACGCGTACAGCCGGACGTCGGCGTCCAGCGAGCCGCCGTAGGTCACGAGGATGCAGCCCGTGCTCGAGGCCCCGGGCATCGCGCCGCTCAACGAGAGCAGCGCCGTGCCCGCGTCGTTGTCGCTCAGCAGCACGGTGCCGGCCGCGTAGCCGTTGGACTCGTTCGCCGTCGTGTCGGAGAACGCCGACCAGGTGCCCGCGCCCGCCACGGCGGCGCAGCAGCCCACGAGCGCCACCGCCGCGAGCCGGCGCTGCACGCGGGTCATCGGGCGCCTTCCGTGGTCAGCTCCAGCGGCACGTCCACGATCCGGCCGGCCCAGCGTGTGGCGCCCTCGGGGAGCCAGGCCCGCAGCGTCAGGGTGGCGGTGGCTCCCGACCCGAGCTCGATCGCGCGCGAGGTCCAGCGGCGCATGCCGCCCAGCTCCCCGTCGTAGAGCACGGCGCCGCCGGCGCTGGCGCGCACGCGCAGCGCGCGGTCCACCTCCGCGCTGGACGGCAGCGCCCGCAGCCTCAGCGCCCGCCGGCGGCCCGTCTGGTTGCGCACCGCGACCGTGCCCGTGGCCGCTCCGGATCCCGGGCGCATGCCCGCCACCCTGATCGCCGGGCCGGGTGGGGTCACGCCGAGCTCGCCGGTCGCGGTGGCGGCGACCGTCAGGTCGAGGCCGAGCTCCCCGGCGCCCGCCGGCACGCGCGCGCTCGCGAGGGCCGCCACGGCGAGACCGGCGCCCAGGCAGGCGCCGATGGTCCTGGCCCAGCCGTCGGCTCGAGCTCTCCGCATGACATCGGCCTCCGCCCCCGGGCTACTGGTTCCGGGCTTCCCAGGTGAACGCGTGCTCGCCGGTGGTCAGCGCGTCGCTGCCGCCGTTGGCGTCGTTGTCGTCGGCGAGCGTGAGCTGGAGGCGGTACACCACGGCGCTGCCGGCCCCCCAGCTCGACCCGGCGCCCGGGTGGTCGGCGAGCCCGTCGGCCCAGCCGGAGTGTGCGGCGGCGAAGCCCTGGAGCGTGCCGCTGAAGATGGAGCCGCCGGCGTCGGCCACGAAGTCGGTGCAGCCGGGGAAGACCGAAACCGCCTGGGTGCCCGGCGTGACGGTGAGGTTCACGTACGGCGCCAGGGTGTCGAGCGCATCAGTCGTGTAGAGCTTGACGTCGGCCGCCAACGAGCCCGTGTAGGTGACCTTGATGCAGCGCTCGATGGTCACGCCGGGCTTCTGGTCGGTGACGTCGTACATGGCGGACCCGGCATCGTTGTCCGAGATGTCCACCGTGCCCGCCGCGAACTCGTTGCCGGGGTTGTCCGTGGTGGACGAGAAGGCCGAGAGCGCCGAGACGGCGACGAGGCTTCCCGTGATGCCGAGGACGAGCAGCGTGAGCAGAACCTTCCGTGGCTCGATCATGCGGCCAATGTGCGCGCCGGACGCTACTACCGCAAGTCGGACATGCGTCCAGAGCGTCCCGAGATGCTCAGGCCAAGCTATGCAAGGACGCAGGGAGCGACGTGTGCTCCGCACACAAGCGACCGAGGACGCCGCAGAGCGCCGGCCTGGACGTTCAGCCGACCCGGCCGGCGGTGATCTCGCGCAACTTCGCGCGGTCGTGGCGCGCGGCGATGCGGCGCACGGTGCCCGATCGCGAGCGGGTGACCAGCGACTCCGTGGTGGCACCCTGGGCGTCGTAGTGGGCGCCCTTGAGCACGTCACCGTCGGTGACGCCGGTGGCGGCGAAGAAGACGTTGTCGCCGGAGACGAGCCTGCTCACCTCGAGGATCTCGGCCAGGTCGTAGCCCGCCTCGACCGCCGCATCGCGCTCCTCGTCGTCGCGCGGCCACAGCCGGCCGATCATCTGGCCGCCCACGCACTTGATGGCGGCCGCCGAGATCACGCCCTCGGGCGTGCCGCCGATGCCCCAGAGCAGGTCCACCTCGGAGTCCTCGTCCACGGCGTCAAGCGCCGCGGACACGTCGCCGTGCTCGATGAAGCGGATGCGGCCGCCCACGCGCATGACGTCGTCCACGGCGTGCTGATGGCGCGCGGGCCGGTCGAGCATGATCACCGTGACGTCCTCGACGCTGCGTCCGGTCTCCTTCGCCACCAGCTCCATGGTGTCGCCGAGCGGGCGGTCGAGGTCGAGCAGGTGGGCGATGCGCCGGGAGCCCGCGATCTTCTCCATGTAGACACACGGGCCCGGATCGAACATCGTGCCGCGCTCGGCCAGCGCGATGACGGCCAGCGCCCGCGGCATGCCCTTGGCGCAGAGCGTGGTGCCCTCGAGCGGGTCCACGGCGATGTCCACCTCCGGGGGCGAGCCGTCGCCGATGCGCTCGCCGTTGTAGAGCATGGGCGCCTCGTCCTTCTCGCCCTCGCCGATCACCACCAACCCGTCCATCTGGATCGTGCCGAGCATGAGCCGCATGGCGTCCACCGCGGCGCCGTCGGCCGCCTCCTTCTCCCCGCGGCCGGTCCAGCGGGCCGCGGCGAGCGCCGCGTACTCGGTGACGCGCACGAGCTCGAGCGCCAGGTTGCGGTCCGGATGCTCGCCGGTGGGCTGCTCGGGAAGCATTGCGGCCCGAGCCTACAAGCTGCCGGGCGGCTTGCGGCCGCGGATGTAGCCCGCCTGGCGCAGGTAGCCGCCGACCCCTATCCCGAGCGCCGCCAGCATGGCCACGAGGTAGCCGATCTCGAAGCCGATCTCCACGCTGTCGCCGGGCTTGCCGAGGACCACGCCGTTGAGCAGGATGAGCACTGCGGCCGTGACGCCGACGATCATCGTGACCTCGCCCGGGTTCCACGTGAGCTTGTGCCCGCGGGCGATGATCCAGGCGAGGATGAACGGCGCGGTGGCCGCGGCGATGAGCCACCACTGCAGCGTGCTGAACGTCTCGAAGGCGTTGAACTGGCCCTGCTCGCCGTTGATGAGCGAGAACTCGTTGGTGTCGCTCGTGCTGAACCAGGGCAGGAACAGCGAGGCGACCAGCACGAGCGCTGCGGCCATCCCGAAGATCTCGCCACGCGAGAGCCGCGAGAGGTCGAGGTACGAGCCGCGTCGTGCCGAGGAGGCCTCCATCCCGCCCGAAACCTACACCCCCGCGGCGCAACGCTTCAATAGGGTGCCGTCATGCGCTGGGCGCTTTCCCTCGAGCTCCCCGGCCTCACCCTCCCCCAGCACGAGCCGGTCGTGCGGGCGGCGGAGGCGGCGGGCTACACCGATGCCTGGTCTGGCGAGACAGGCGGGCACGACGGCTTCACGAGCCTCGCCCTGGCGGCGGCATGGACGGAGCGGATGCGCCTGGGCACCGGCGTGGTGAACGTCTTCACGCGCGGGCCAGCCGTGCTCGCCCAGCACGCCGCGGCGCTGCAGGACGCCAGCGACGGGCGCTTCTGCCTGGGCATCGGCTCGTCGTCGGACGTGATCGTCGAGCGCTGGAACGGGATCCCGTTCCAGAAGCCGCTCACCCGCGTGCGCGAGACCGTTGAGTTCCTGCGCGCCGCACTCGCGGGCGAGCGCGCGGGTGAGGGCCGCTTCAGGCTCGAGCAGCCGCCGCCGTCCCCGGTCCCGATCGTGGTGGCCGCACTGCGGGGGCGCATGCTGCGGACGGCCGCGGAGGTCGGGGACGGGGTGTTCGTGAACTTCACCCCGCTCGGCTCGCTCCCCAAGGTGATGGAGGCGATGGGGCGCGACACCGAGGTGCTCTGCCGCTTCTTCTGCATCCAGGGCGACCCCGAGCAGGCGCTGCCGCTGGCGCGCTGGATGTTCGCTGCCTACGCCACCGTCCCCGTCTACGAGGCGTTCTTCCGCTGGCTCGGCCACGGCGAGGCCATCGACCCGATGGTGGACGCCTGGCGGGCGGGCGACCGCTCGCAGGCCGTCGAGCTGGCGCCGCGTGAGCTGGTCGAGGACATCTTCATCCTCGGGGACGCCGACGCGCAGGTGGCGCGGCTCGAGGCCTACCGCGACGGGGGGATCACCACGCCCGTGGTCATGCCCATCCCACTCGCGGCGCCCGGAACGCCCGTGTCCGTGGACGCCTATCTCGAGCTGGTCTCGTCGCTGGCCCCGCGAGGCCGGTAGGGTTTCGCCAGCCCCGAGCGAGGAGGACCCACATGGCCGTCGTCAAGATCATCGAGCTGGTCGGTGCATCGAGCACGAGCTCCGACGACGCGGTCCAGCAGGCGCTGCGCGAGGCGCAGTCGACTCTCCGCAACATCAAGGCGGTCGACGTCGTGTCCACGGGCCTGCGCGGAGAGAACCTGGACGAATGGCGCGCCCACGTGCGCGTGGCGTTCCTCATCGATCGCGTCAGCGAGTAGACGTGCCCTCATCCACCACAACGCCCCACGGAGGGGCCGCCGCCCTGCTCGGGGAGGCGCGTGAGCGAACGTTCGAGCTCGTCGAGCCGCTGAGCGACGAGGACCTGCACCGCCAGCTCAGCCCGATCATGTCCCCGCTCGTGTGGGACCTGGCGCACATCGCCGCGTACGAGGACCTGTGGGCGTGCCACCGCACGGGCGGGATGGAGCTGCTGCGCCCGGACGTGGCCGCGACCTACGACGCGTTCGAGACCCCCCGTTCGGAGCGCGGAGAGATCGAGCTGCTGCGCGAGGCCGAGGCGCGCGAGTACATGGGGCAGGTGCGGGAGGAGGCGCTCGGAGTGCTCGAGCGCGACGGCGACGGGTTCGTCTGGGGCCTGCTCCTCGAGCACGAGCAGCAGCACAACGAGACCATGCTGCAGGCGCTCAACCTCGCCGAGCCCGGCGTATACGCGCCGCGGCGCCGGCCGCTGCCCCCGCCTCCGGCGGAGGCGCCGTCGGGCACGGTCGGGGTGGCCGCCGGGCCGTTCGAGATGGGCGATGCCGGAGACCGCTTCGCCTACGACAACGAGCGCCCGCGGCACGAGGTCGACGTGGCCGCTTTCGAGATCGACCGCGGGCCTGTCACGAACGGCGACTGGCTGGCGTTCATGGAGGACGGTGGCTACGCGCGGCGGGAGCTGTGGAACGAGGAGGGCTGGGCCTGGCGATCGGGCGATGACGTCGAGCGCCCGCTGTTCTGGCGGGCGGACGGCACGGTGCAGGAGTTCGAGCGGGTGGGGCCGCCGGACCCGGCGTCGCCCGTGATCCACGTGTCGTGGTTCGAGGCCGACGCGTACGCGCGCTGGCGCGGCATGCGGCTGCCCACCGAGTCCGAGTGGGAGAAGGCCGCCACCTGGGACCCCGAGGCCGGCGTCAAGCGCCGCTACCCGTGGGGGGATGAGGAGCCGGACCCCGCCCGGCACGCCAACGTCGACCAGACCGCGTTCGGCACCGCCCCGGCCGGCTCCCATCCGGAGGGCGCCTCCGCCTACGGGGTGCTCGGCATGACGGGCGACTGCTGGGAGTGGACCGCAACCGAGTTCGGCGGCTACCCCGGCTTCCGCGCCTTCCCCTACCGCGAGTACTCCGAGGTCTTCTTCGGCCAGGGCTACCGGGTGCTGCGCGGCGGCTCCTGGGCCACCCGCCCGCGGGTGGCGCGCGGCAGCTTCCGCAACTGGGACCACCCTCACCGGCGTCAGATCTTCGCCGGGCTGCGATGTGCGAGGGACGCATGAGCGTGCGCATCGCACCCGAGCCGGACGTGCGCATCGACTCCTACGTGCGGGATGACGGCAGCCTCGAGTCGATGGCGGCCGACGTGCGCCGCGGCCTGACTCGTCCCGGGCTGAAGGAGATTCCGCCCAAGTACTTCTACGACGCGCGCGGCTCGGAGCTGTTCGAGGAGATCACGCGCCTGCCCGAGTACTACCCCACGCGCTGCGAGCGGGCCATCCTCAACCGGCGCTCGCCGGAGATCGTCGCCATCACCGGCGCGCGCGAGCTGGTGGAGCTGGGCTCTGGCTCGGCGTCCAAGACGCGTGCGCTGCTGTACGCGATGGCGGGCGCGGGCACGCTGGAGCGCTACGTGCCCGTGGACGTGTCCGAGACCGTCGTGGCGCAGTCGGCCACCGAGCTGATCGAGACCTACCCGGGGCTGCGGGTGCACGGCCTGGTGGGCGACTTCGAGCGCCACCTCGACCTGCTGCCTCCGGGTGAGCAGCGGCTGATGGTGTTCCTGGGCGGCACGATCGGCAACTTCTACCCGGCCGAGCGCGCCCGCTTCTTCGCTCGCGTGCGGGCGCTGATGGAGCCGGGCGACCACCTGCTGCTGGGCGTGGACCTCGTCAAGGACGCAGAGAGGCTCGAGGCGGCCTACAACGACTCTGCCGGCGTGACCGCGGAGTTCAACCGCAACGTCCTCCACGCCATCAACCGCGACCTCGGCGCCGACTTCGACGTGGATGCATTCGAACACGTGGCGTTCTTCGACTTCGACAACTCGTGGATCGAGATGAGGCTGCGCGCGTGCGGCGGCCAGCGGGTGGAGGCGCCGGCGTGTGGGCTGGAGCTCGAGCTGGCCGACGGCGAGGAGATACGCACCGAGATCTCCACCAAGTTCACCCCCGCCTTCCTGGCCGCCGAGTTCGCCACGGCCGGACTCTGCCTCGAGAGCTTCTTCACCGACCCGGAGGGCCTGTTCGGGCTCAGCCTGGCGTCGCCGGTCTAGCGAGGCTCGCTAGAGTCGCCCGCCCTCATGCAGCTCGACGGCACAGGCGCATTCGTTGCCGGCGGGGCCTCGGGCCTCGGCGAGGCCACCGCCCGAGCGCTCGCCGAGCGCGGCGCCGACGTGACGCTGCTCGACCTCAACGAGGAGAAGGGCGAAGCCCTGGCGGCCGACATCGGGGCCCGCTTCGTGAAGGGCGACGTCACGGAGGAGGACCAGGTCCGCGCCGGCGTGGAGAAGGCGGCCGAGGGGCTGCGCCTCGCGGTGTCCTGCGCGGGCATCGGCTGGGCCGAGCGCACCGTGGGCAAGGACGGTCCGGCCAACCTGCAGCCGTTCGAGACGGTCGTCCGGGTCAACCTCATCGGCACCTTCAACGTCCTGCGCATGTCCGCCGCCGCCATGGCCGCCGGTGAGCCGGACGAGAACGGGGAGCGCGGCGCGGTGGTCATGACCGCCTCCGCGGCGGCCTTCGACGGCCAGATCGGCCAGACCGCCTACGCCGCCTCGAAGGGGGGCGTCGTGGGCCTGACCCTCCCGGCCGCGCGCGACCTCGCGCGCCACGGCATCCGCGTCTGCACGATCGCCCCCGGCCTCTTCGACACCCCCCTGCTCGCCGCCCTGCCCGAGGCCGCCCGGCAGGAGCTGGGCCGCCAGGTCCCCTTCCCGCCGCGACTCGGCGACCCGTCCGAGTACGCGCTGCTCGCCTGCCACATCGCGGAGAACCCGATGCTCAACGGTGAGACCATTCGTCTCGACGGCGCCCTCCGGATGCCGCCGAAGTAGCAGCAAACCACCCACAGGAGAAGACACCCTCATGCCCGAAGCCGTCATCGTCGACGCCGTCCGCACGCCCATCGGCCGCGCCTTCAAGGGCTCGCTCGCCGGCCTGCGCCCGGACGAGACCGGCGCCTACGTCGTGGACCAGCTGCTGGAGCGCAACCCGGACGTCGCGCCGGAGATGATCGAGGAGGTCATCTGCGGCGTGGGCCTGCCCCAGGGCCTGCAGGCCTTCAACATGGGCCGCATCATCGCGCTGCTGTCGGAGAAGCTGCCCCAGGGCGTGAACGGCTACACCATCTCCCGCTACTGCGCGTCCAGCCTCGAGTCCATCCGCTCGGCCGCCAACGCGGTCACTGCCGGCCAGGGCGATGCCTACGTGGCCGCCGGCGTCGAGTGGGTCAGCCGCTACAACGAGCGCCAGGAGGCCGCGGGCGAAGCCGACCAGAACGAGAACCTCCAGGGCAAGAACGGGCAGCCCGACGCCTACATCTCCATGGGCGTGACCGCCGAGAACGTCGCGGAGAAGTACGGCGTCTCGCGTGAGGATCAGGACAAGTACGCGCAGCGCTCCCAGGAGCTCGCGGTGGCCGCCGTGGATTCCGGGCACTTCGCGCGCGAGATCGTGCCGGTCAAGGGCGCCGACGGCAACGAGGTCGCCAACGACGACGGTCCGCGCCCCTCCTCGACCTACGAGAAGCTGTCCCAGCTCGAGCCCGCCTTCCGCGAGGGCGGCACCGTCACGGCCGGCAACTCCTGCCCGCTCAACGACGGCGCGGCCGCCGTGCTCGTGATGTCGGACACCAAGGCGAAGGAGCTGGGGCTGAAGCCGCGAGCGCGGATCATCACCGCGGCCACGGCCGCGCTGGAGCCCGAGCTCATGGGCGTCGCGCCGATCGGCGCCGTGAAGAAGGTGCTCGACCGCGCCGGCATGACGATCGGCGACGTGGACGTGGTGGAGCTCAACGAGGCATTCGCCGCCCAGGTCATCCCGATCATGGACGAGTGCGACATCCCGCTCGAGAAGCTCAACCCGCACGGCGGAGCGATCGCCCTCGGCCATCCGTTCGGCATGACGGGCGCGCGCATCATGACCACCCTCCTCAACGACCTCGAGACCGGCGGCGGGACCATCGGGCTCGAGACGATGTGCGTGGCCGGCGGGCAGGGCGAGGCGATGCTGGTCGAGCGGCTGACCTGAAGGCCGCATTGCGCGAGTTCGTCGGGGGGTAACGGGCACAATGGGTCTCGTGAGCGAGACCCGCAACGTGGCCTACCGGGCGATCCTCCTGGCCGCCGGCCTCGTGGTGCTCGGGCTGCTGTTCCAGCAGCTCGTGACGCTGATGCTCGCCGTGCTGATGACGGTGATCGTCGCGATCCCGCTGTCGGCGGGCGCGGACCGCCTGGAACGCCGGGGAGTGCCGCGCCCGCTCGGCGTGCTGGCCGGCCTGCTGACGGGACTCGCGGCCCTGGCGCTGATTCTCGCGCTCGTCATCCCGCCGTTCGTGGACGAGGCGGAGGCCTTCATCGACGACGTGCCGGCGGTGGTCGACGACCTGCGCGACCAGGTCCACGACGTCACCGGGGCCACGACCGAGGACATCGGCGAGCAGGTGCAGGAGTTCTTCCAGGGCCTCGTCGACGACCCCGCCCAGCTGCTCGGGCGGATCACCTCGATCGGGTTGAGCATCGCCGCGGTGCTGGCCGCCGTCATCCTCATGCTGATCACGGCGTTCTACATGGCTGTGCGCCCGGAGCCGCTGCTCGACGGGGCGCTCAAGCTCTTCCCACCCGCCCGCCGCCCCCACGCCCAGCACGTCATGGGCCGCCTGCGCACGTCCTGGATCGGATGGATGCAGGGGGTGGCCGTGGACATGGTCGTGACGGGCGTGCTGCTGTACATCGGGCTGTCACTCGTCGGGCTCGAGTTCGCGATCGTGTTCGCGGTCGTCACCGCGCTGCTGGTGGTCGTGCCCTACTTCGGCGCCATCGTCGGCGGCGCGCTGCCGGTGCTGTTCGCGCTCACCGACACGCCCGGCAAGGCGCTCCTCGTGCTGCTCGTCTACCTGGCCGTCCAGCAGGTCGAGAGCAACGTGATCATCCCGCTGGTCATGTCGCGCACCGTGCGGCTGCACCCCGCCGTCATCGCCGTCGGCGTGGTGCTGGTGGGACAGATCTTCGGCTTCGTGGGGCTGGTGGTGGCGGTGCCGATCCTGTCCGCGCTCGTGATCCTCGTGGACGAGCTGTGGATCAAGCCGACCGAGGAGCGGCACGAAACCGAGAGACATACGGCGATAGAGCTCCCGCGCGAGGCGGAGGACTCGCGGGACGAGCCCACCGCCCCCGCCCGTTTGGGGTAGCCTCGCCCGCGGGTGTCGGACGACCCTCGCATCGGCTCGCAGCTCGCCGGCTACCGCATCGAGCGACTGCTCGGGCGCGGAGGGATGGGCGTGGTGTACCTGGCGGAGCAGCTCGCCCTCGGCCGCAGCGTGGCGCTCAAGCTGATCGCGCCCGACCTCGCCCAGGACGAGGGGTTCCGCGAGCGCTTCCAGCGGGAGTCGCGGCTGGCCGCGTCGATCGACCACCCGAACGTGATCCCCGTGCACGAGGCCGGCGAGGCGGACGGCCAGCTCTTCATCTCGATGCGGTTCGTGGAGGGCATCGACCTCCGCGAGCTGATCGCGGGCGGCGGGCGGATCGAGGCGCTGCGCGCCGCGCGGATCGTCGCCCAGGTGGGCGCCGCGCTGGACGCCGCGCATGCTCGCGGGCTCGTGCACCGGGACGTGAAGCCCGCGAACGTCCTGATCGACCGCGAGGACCATGCCTACCTGTCGGACTTCGGCCTCACGAAGAGCATGGCGTCCGCCTCGGGGCTCACGGCAACCGGCCAGTGGGTGGGCACCCTCGACTACATCGCGCCCGAGCAGATCCAGGGTGAGGCCGTGGACGCCCGCACCGACGTGTACGCGCTCGGCTGCGTGCTCCATCAGGCGCTCACCGGGAACGTGCCCTACCCGCGCGACAGCGATCCCGCCAAGCTCTGGGCCCACATGAACGAGCCGCCGCCGGCGGTGAGCGAGTCCGCGCCCGGGTTGCCGGGGTCCTTCGACGGCGTGGTGGCGCGGGCGATGGCCAAGGACCCCGCGGAGCGCTTCCCCTCTGCCGGCGACCTCGGGCGCGCCACGGTCGCGGCCGCCGAGGGCCGCGCGGCGGCCGAGCCGGAACGCAGCGTGGCGGCCGGGGCCGCGGCGCCGGGCGAGATCACCGTGCCACGCGGCCGGCCGGCGCCCACGGCCGCTGCCGGGCCTCCCACCGCCGCCACGGCCGCTCTGCGGCACCGGCGCCCGGGCGGCCGCGGCCGCTGGTTCGCCCTCGGGGGTGCCGGGGCGGTGGTCCTGGCGGGCGGGGCCGCGCTCGCGCTGGCGCTCGGCTCGGGCGACGAGGATCCCGAGCCGGGTCCTGCGCCGGGGCCGGAGACGGTGACGGTGGAGCGCACGACCGAGACTGAGACCGAGGCCCAGACCGAGGCCGATGCCGCGCCCACCGACCTCACCACCCACACGGCCGAGGGGTACACGGCGCGGTACCCCGCCGGCTGGGCGGTGGAGATCGACGACGAGCTGCAGACGACGTTCCGGCGCAGCCGTTTCACCAGCCCGGGCGGGGACGCCTTCGTGTCCATCGACCGAAGCCCCGGCGAGACCACCGATCCGGCGGACAAGGCGGCGGAGGTGGAGAGGGCGCTGCGCGGCTCGCCCGGGTATGAGCGGATCAGCTTCGAACCGGTGACGATCGCCGGCGAGCCCGCGTTCGAGTGGACCTTCTTCACCGACGACGGCGGGACCCGCGAGCGCCGGATCGACCTCTTCCTCAACCGCGGCGGCGACAGCTACGCGGTGCTCGGCGGCGGAGCCGACTTCGGGCTGGCGCTGCCCGCGGCCAGGCGCGTGGCCGGGTCGATCGAGCCGCGCTGAGCGGCTCTCAGCGGCCGGCGACCGCCGGCACGCCCCCGAGGAACAGCCCGGTGCAGAAGCGCGCCGCGCCGTGCACGTCTGGCGGGCGGCGATCGATCATCCGGGTGGCCACCTGGAAGCCGATGGCCACGCCGGCCGTGGCGAGGTAGTCGAGGTCGACCGGCGGCAGCATCCCTTCCTCCACCCAAGCACCCAGGTCCTCGAAGAACTCCCGGACGCCGGCCTCGAAGACGCCCTCGTCGCCGATCAGCGCGATGGCCCCCGCGTTGCGCACGAGCACGCTGAACAGCTCCCGCTCCTCCACCACGAGCTCGAAGTAAGCCCGGTAGGCGCTCTCCACCCGCTGCTCGAGCGTGCCCTCGCGCAGCCGCTCGTCGCGCACCGCCACGCGCGCCTTGGCCGAGAAGTCCTCCAGGAGGGCCCGGAAGATCTCCTCCTTGTCGGCGAAGTAGTTGTAGAACGTGCCGGTGGCGAGGTCGGTCTCGCGGATGACGTCGCGGACCGTGGCGGCCCCGAGGCCCTTCTCCGCGAAGACGCTGCGCGCGGCCGCGAGGAGCTTCTCGCGGTTCTGCGCCTTGCGCTCCGCGCGCCGCCCGACCGCGTGCGCTGCCAGAAGTTGACTCACCCGTCAGGTTCTATCCGCCGGGGCGGATGGGGTCAAGGAACCGTCAGGACGACCTTGCCGAGCTTGCCGCCGGCGGCGAAGCGCTCATAGGCGTCCGCGACGCGCTCGAGCGGGAAGGCCTCGGCCACCGGCACCGAGACGGCGCCCGCGGCGACCAGCGGCAGCACGTGGCGCTCCACCGCGCGCATCGCGGCGGCCTTCTCCTCCAGGGGGCGCGCGCGCAGAGTGGAGCCCATCACGCGGCCGCGGGCGCCCATGAGCGCGCCGAGGTTGAGCTCGGCCTTGGCGCCGGCCCCGATGCCGATGACCACGATCCGGCCGCCCGGCGCCAGCGACTTCACGTCGGCTCCCAGGTTGGGGGCGCCCACGAGCTCGAGCACCACGTCGAACGGGCCATGCTCCTCGAAGCCCTCCGGCGCGATGGCCTCGGCGCCCAGCTCTGCCACATGCGGCCGCAGCTCCTCGTTGCGCACGGTGGCGGTCACGCGGGCGCCGCAGGCGCGGCCCAGCTGCGCGGCGGCCGTGCCCACACCACCGGCCGCCCCGTGCACGAGCAGCCGCTCCCCCGGCCGCAGGCCGGCCTGGGTGAAGAGCGCGTCGTGCGCGGTGACGAACACCTCGGGAAAGCCGCCCGCCTCCGGCCAGCCGAGGTCGTCCGGGACCGGCATCGCGGCCCGCTCGTGGAGCAGGCACAGCTCCGCCTGGCCGCCGCCGCCCACGATGGCCATCACGCGCTCGCCCTCCTCGAAACGGCTGGTCCCCGGCCCGAGCGCGGCCACCTCGCCCGCGAGCTCCAGGCCCGGGATGTCCTGCGGAGAGCCGGGCGGGGCCGGGTAGAAGCCCTTGCGCTGCAGCATGTCCGCGCCGTTCAGGCCGGCGGCCCGGACCCGCACCAGCAGCTCGCCCGAGCCGGGCTCGGGGTCGGGATGCTCGCGGACCTCGAGCTCGCCGTCGACGATGGTGGCAGCCTTCATCTGGCGCGCCAGGATATTCAGTAGCGACGCCGGACGGCCGATGGTCGGGGTAGGGTGACCTTCATGTCCCAGCCCCCGATCTGGCGCGAGACGCGCCTCGGACTGGAAGTCGCATCCCTTCTGAGGGACCCGATCTTCCGCGGGCACGGGGTCAAGGACGCCGCTGGGCAGCCGGTTCTACTCGTCCCCGGCTTCCTCGCGGGGGACGACTCGCTCGGCCTCATGACCAAGTGGCTGCGCCGTACGGGACACCACACGTCCAAGGCGGGAATGCGGGCCAACGTCGGCTGCTCCGCCGCCACCGCCGACCGCCTGGAGGAGCGCCTCGAGTCCCTGGCGGAGCGCCAGGGCCAGCGCGTGGCCATCATCGGCCAGAGCCGCGGCGGCCACTTCGCGCGCGTGCTCGCCGTCCGGCGGCCGGATCTCGTGTCGGGCATAGTCACGCTCGGCTCGCCGCAGCTGGCGCCGCTCGCCGTCAACCCCATCGTCCGAGCCTCCATCCTCGCCGTCGGCCTCGCGGGCACCATCGGCCGCCGCGGCCTCATGCGGCGCTCCTGCATCTGGGGCAAGTGCTGCACGGAGTTCTGGGACGACTTCGAGTCGCCGTTCCCGCGCGGCGTGGGCTACGTCTCCGTGTACTCGCGCAGCGACGGCATCGTGAGCTGGGAGTCCTGCCTCGACCCCGCGGCCGAGCATGTCGAAATCGGGGCCAGCCACATCGGCATGGCCGTGCACCCCGCCGGCTACCGGGCGATCGCGGAGTCGCTCACCGGATTCCGGAAGGCGGACGCCAGGCGCCGTAGCCGCGCTCGCGCCCGCGGCGGCACGTCCAAGGTCACGCCCATCCGCCGCGCCGCCTGACGGCGAGAACCGGGCAGGCCAAGGTCAGTTCAGCTTCCGCTCCGCCGCCCAGCGGCTGAGCTCGTGGCGGTTGGACAGCTGCAGCTTGCGCAGCACCGCCGACACGTGCGCCTCCACCGTCTTCACCGAGATCCCCAGCCGCAGGCCGATCTCCTTGTACATGTAGCCGCGGGCGATGTGCTGGAGCACCTCCCGCTCGCGGGCCGTGAGCTGGTCGAGCTCGGGGTCGATCTCGGGCGGCAGCGCTCCCGCGAAGGCGTCGAGCACGAAGCCGGCCAGGCGCGGAGAGAAGACGGCGTCGCCCTCGGTCACGCGACGGATGGCGTCGGCCAGCTCGGGGCCGGAGATCGTCTTCGTCACGTAGCCGCGCGCGCCCGAGCGGATGATGGCGATCACGTCCTCCGCGGCGTCGCTCACCGACAGCGCGAGGAAGAGCATGCCGGGGTCGGTCTCCGCAACGCGCCGGATGACCTCCATGCCGCCGCCGTCGGGCATGTGCACGTCGAGCAGCACGACGTCGGGCCGCTCGCGCAGGACGCAGGCCACGGCGTCGTCCACCGTGCCGGTGTCGCCCACGACCTCCACGAGCCCTTCCAGCTCGGCCCGCACCCCGGCGCGGAACAGGCCGTGGTCGTCCACGATCACCACGCGCGGCAGACCGCTCATCGTTCCCGCTCCACCGTCAGCTCGACCTCCGTGCCGGCGTCCGTGCGGATCTCGGCGTGGCCGCCGTGGCGCTCCATGCGGCCGACGATCGACTCGCGCACGCCACGGCGGTCGGCCGGGATCGCCGCCGGGTCGAAGCCCGGGCCGCGGTCGCGCACGAAGACCTGCACGCGCCCGTCGGCCACCTCGGCATAGACCGACACGGGCACCTGGCCGGCGAACTTGGCCGCGTTCACCAGCGCCTCGCGCGCGGCCGCCACGACCGCCTCGGTGCGCTGGTCGAGGGGACAGTCGCCCACGGCCACGACGTCGATCGTCGTGCCGTGCGCCTCCTCCACCTCCGCGGCGGCGTGCTCGAGCGCGGCGGTGAGGCTCGCGCCAGGCCCGGGCGCCGGGCGCCCCGACAGCCAGGCCCGCAGCTCCCGCTCCTGCCGGCGGGCCAGCCCGGCCACCGCGCGGGGATCGCCGGCGCGGCGCTGGACGAGCGCGAGCGTCTGGAGCACCGAGTCGTGGAGGTGGGCGGCCACCTCGGCGCGCTCCTGGGAACGGATGCGCTCGGAACGCTCGGCCGACAGGTTGCGCACGAGGCGCAGCCACCAGGGCGCGAGGATCACGAAGGCGCACACGAAGACGACCAGGACCGTCAGTCCGACATCATTCGAGATCTGGTTCACAGCGAGGAAGAGGCCGCCGCCCGCGACCACCAGCAGCGCGCCCCCCGCCGCGCGGGCGGCGCTGCGGGCGCTGGGCACCGGAAGGCCGTGCGGGGCCACACGGGCAGCGATGTGTGCGGACCCCCGCCCCCTGGCTGCTTCGACCGCTCCGGCGGGTGCCGCTGCCGCACCGGCCTGGCCGCCCGCGGGCGCGGCGGACGCGGCGCTGAGCGCGGCCGCGGGGGGCGCGGCGGGGCCGGGCTCGTCCTGCTCGCGCCCGGCGGACTGGCGCCAGATGAGGGCGCCGCCGGCCAGGGCGAGCACCAGCGGCCACACCAGCTCGTCGCTGAACCAGACGCCGAGCTGGCGCATCACGAGCACCACGCCCAGCACGAGCAGCGCCACGCCCGCGGCGATGCGCTTGCTGCCCGGGCGCCCTCCGAAGCGCGCCGCGGCCGGCCCGTCCTCCGTCTCGTCCCGCGGGATCACGGCCCACGCGATCCCGTAGAGCGGGATGCCTATCCCACCGGCCATCGTGGCCACGAGGAAGGCCACGCGGAGGAAGAGCGCATCGATGCCGAGGTTGCGCGCTGCGCCGGCACAGACCCCGGCTATCACACGGCGGCTGCAGTCACGGCGCAGCGGCGGGCGCGCCGGCGCAGATGTGGGGACGGCGCTCACGGGCTCATGATCGCACCGGCTCGCGGCACGTCAGCGGTCGTCCCCGCGGCTGGCCAGGCCGCTCACGAGCAGGATCACGCCGACGGTCGCGGCGAGCAGCGGCAGGAACCAGCCGAAGCCGAGGTCGAGGTCGTCCATCCGGTCGAGCAGCAGGAGCGTCCCGAGGGCCATGATGGCGATGCCTGCGACGAGCGATGTGGTGTCCGGGCGGCGGCTCACTCGCTTCCCACCAGGCACGGGTCGTTCTCTCGCCCGCCGTCGTCCCCGTCCCCCCCGGAGGGGCCGCGGTGGCGCCCGCGGCGGTCCAGGTCGTCGGGGTCGTCCACCACCCGCACCTGGCCGATGCCCACGTCCGCGTCGAGCACGAGCCGGGGGACGCCCGGGCGGGCGGGCGGGCTGTCGCGACGGTCCACGTCGATGCCGCCGCTCTCGCGGCCGAAGGTGTCGATGGCGCCGATGCCGACGTCCGTGGTGGAGGTCACGCACACCTCCTCGGGCACGATCACGTCGATCTGGCCGATGCCGAGCTGGGCGTCGAGCGGCGTCGGCCCCGGCGGGAAGTCCACGTCGCGGAGGTCGAGCTCGAGCCGGCCGACCGCGAGGCGATAGTCGTCGCGGACCTCGGCCGGCGTCTGCGGCCGGTGGAGCTCCTCGCCGATGCCGCCGTCCAGCTCCACGTCGGCGGCGGCCACGAGCCCGGCCGGCACAGCCAGCGCGAGCGCCGGCAGCACGAGCCAGGCGGCTCCGCCGTAGAAGGCGCTCACCACCAGCACTCCGCCGGAGGCGATCACCAGGCCGGCCACCACCTCGCCCCCTCCGACGGCGGTCCCCCAGGCGGCGCCCACCGCGGCCACGCACATCAGCACGAGCACGCCGAGCACGATCGCCAGCCGGCGCAGCACCTCGCCCGCGCTGCTTGACGTCTCGGCCCCGCGGCGACGGTCGACCAGCCGCCAGGCGAGCACGGCGCCGGCTGCGAGCACGAGCAGCCACGCGAGGCCGAACGGGTCGAGCCAGAACGGGCCGCCCCAGGGGCCGCCGGCGAAGATCGCCAGCGCCACGAGCAGAAGGACCACGCCGCCGGCGATCGCGACGTTGCGAGAGGGCGTGGCGGCCTCCCCCTCTCCCCCCTCGCTCGGCACGAACAGCACGGCCGCGAGGTAGAGGAAGACGCCGAGCCCGCCGAAGAGCGCGAGCGCGGCGAAGCCGATCCGGAAGATGACCGGGTCGAGGTCGAAGTGGCGCGCGAGGCCGCCGGCCACGCCGGCGACCACGCGGTCCTCGCGCGAGCGGAGGAGGCGGCGGGGGGTGTTGGGTTCCTGGTCGGTCATGGCAGCCAGGTTGCCGCGCCGGAGCGGCGCTGCCAATTGGGAATTACCCCGATGCCGGCCTCAGGGTCAGGTCAGGGGCGAGCGGGATTGGCTGCGGCCCAGGCGGCGATCTCCTTCGATCCCTGCACCACCTCGCCGTCGTCGGCGACGAGCACCGGCACCCAGTTGCTGCCGGTGAGCTCGCGGACCTTCGCGCGCCGCGGATTGAGGAAATCGGGCAGCGGCGCGAGCCCGTACACCTTCTCGACCTCCGGGTCGTGCCCGGCGTCCGTCAGGGCGCTGTGCGCATTCGCGCACGGGTGCCCGCCGGGGCGCGGCGTCTGGAATGTTCCCCAACAGATGTAGAGCTTCATGCGAGATCCGGCACGACGGCTCCGCTGACCCTACCCGCTTCGTCGAGGAGCGCGCATCAGCGGAACGTGCCCCGCTCGCCCCCGGCGCGGGCCCCGCGCATGTACTCGGCCATGTCCTGAGACCAGAACTCCACGACGTTGCCGTCCGGGTCCGTGACGTAGATGGCCCGCCCGGGACCGAGCTGGTACGGCCCGTCGACGTTGGCCCCAAGCTCCTCGAGGCGGTGCTGGAGCGTGTCGAGCGCTGCGTCTTCGAGGTGGAGGGCAAAGTGCACGTGCGTCCCGCCGCGGCCGCCCGCCAGGCCCACCTGCTCGGTCCACAGCCCGAGCCGGGCTGTCTCGCCCACGAGGTACCAGACGCGGCCCTCGCGCCCCTCGCCGTAGAGCGTCTCCTCGAAGCCGAGCAGGTCGCGATAGAAGGCGCGGGCGCGCTCGAGGTCCGACACCTCGAGCACGAGCTCGGAGATGCCGGTGACGGGCGGGGGCTCGGGCACGATCGCAGCGTACCCTGGGCACGAATGGCGTTCGGACCGCTGGTGCACGCGGACTGGCTGCGCGCGCGGGCCGCCGGCGGAGTGACGTCCGCCGGGCGCGCCACGATGCGGCCATGGCACCCGTGCGCAGACTGCCGGGCGGCGCCGGCGCGCTCGTCCTCATCAAGCTTGCCCATTCCCTATACCGCCGCTGGGAGGTCCTCGGCCCCGGGGAGCGGGATCGGCTGCAGGCGCTGGCCGAGCGGGCCAAGGGTGCTGCCCTCGACGTGCGAGGCCGAGCCGACCGCGATGCGGCCGAGGCCGAGCTGTGTGAGGTCAACGAGCAGCTGGGCGGCGCCCTCGCCGACGCGGCGGAGGCCAACCCGGACGTGAGCGCCGCCGAGGTCGCGGCCCTGCGCGCCGACCTCGCCCGCGAGCTCGAGCGCGTGGCAGGCCGGCGCCGAGACCCCCCGGCGCGGGCTGCCTGACGCCGGCGCTCTCGCAGCGCCAGACGAGTCTGCGACGTCTCACGTCCGGCGGCCGTAGCGCGTTGGAGGCCGATGGCCACTGACACGACGCGACAGCTCGACTATCGCCCGCCGCTCGACGCCGCCGCCCTGCTCGGCTTCTTCGGGCGGCGCGCGGTGCCGGCCGTCGAGGAGCTGGCGGGCGGCACGTACCGGCGGAGCCTGCGCCTGCCCCATGGGGCCGGGATCGCGGAGCTGTCTCCGGCGGAAAGGCACGTGTGGGCCCGCCTGCTGCTCGACGACGAGCGCGACGTGCCCGTCGCGACGGAACGCTGCCGGCGGCTGCTGGACCTCGATGCCGACCCGGCTGCGATCGACGGCAGCCTGGGCGAGGACGAGGTGCTCGGCTCGCTGGTGCGCGGAGCGCCCGGGAGGCGCGTGCCGGGTGCCGCCGACGGGGGCGAGCTGGCGCTGCGCGCCGTGCTCGGCCAGCAGGTGTCGCTCGCCGGCGCCGTCACCCTGGCCGCGCGGCTGGTGGCGGCCCACGGGGAGCGGCTGCGGCGCCCGCGCGGCGGCGTGACCCACCTCTTCCCATCCCCCGCGGCGCTCGCCGCGGCGGACCCCGAGAAGCTGGCCATGCCCGGCGCCCGGCGGCGCGCGCTGCTGGATCTGGCCGCGGCGCTGGCGAGCGGCCGGCTGAACCTCGGCAAGGGCGCCGACCATGCCGAGGCCGAGCGCCGGCTGCTGGCGCTTCGGGGCGTCGGCCCCTGGACCGCCGCCTACGTGGCGATGCGAGCCCTCCGTGACCGCGACGCCTTCCTCCCCACCGACCTGGGCGTGCGCCACGCGCTCGAGCGGCTCGGCCAGGACGCCCGCCCCGCCGCGGCCGCCCGCCTGGCGGAGCGCTGGCGGCCCTACCGCGCGTATGCCGTCCAGCACCTGTGGGGGTCGCTCGCCGCCACGAGCTGAGCGCTTGCGCGCGACGGCGTGCGATGTGATGATCGGTTGGACCGGATGCCCGTCACCGATGCCGAGCGCTGGTTTCGCGAGAGGTACGCGAGCACCCCCGAGCGGGATGCGTCCTTCGCCACGATGTCGGGCGAGCCGATCGAGCCCCTGTACACGGAGGAGGACGTTCCGGCGGCGGGGGAGATCGGGCTGCCGGGCGAGTATCCGTACACGCGCGGGGTGTACCCGTCGATGTACCGCGGGAGGCTCTGGACCGTTCGCCTCGTCTCCGGCTTCGGCACCGCCGAGGAGTCGAACAGGCGCTTCCGCTATCTGCTCGACCACGGCCAGACGGGCCTCTCGGCGGTCTTCGACATGCCCACGCTCATGGGGCACGACTCCGACAGCCCCCGCAGCGAGGGCGAGGTGGGGCGCGGCGGCGCCGCGATCGACACCGCGGCCGACATGGAGGCGCTGTTCGACGGCATCCCCCTGGACCGGGTCTCGACCAACCTGGTGGTGAGCGGGCCCGCCGCGGTCCTGCTCGCGTTCTACGTGGTGGCGGCGGAGCGGCGGGGTGTGGCGGCGGAGCGGCT
>JBBDYQ010000021.1 GCA_040901445.1 Thermoleophilaceae bacterium
GACCGATTGATCAACGAGTGAGCGAGGAGGTGCAGTGTGAACCGAGACCGGGCGGGCCGAAGAAGCAGACGTTGGAGTGCTCGTCGATCCAGGCGAGCTGGGCGAGGTGGAGGATCAGCGGCTTCTCGGCGCCGGGCTGGGCGGTGAAGTCGAAGTCCTCGAGCGTCTTGTGCGCGGGGAAGGCGGCGTGACGGATGCGCTGGCGGGCGCCCGAGGCGTCCCGGGCGAACACCTCGGCCTCGAGCAGCGCCTCGAGGAACTGCTCGTAGGGCCACTGCTCCTCGCGGGCCCGCTCGGCGGTGGCCTCCAGGCGCTCGAGCACCCGCGGCGCCTTGAGCTTGTGCAGCAGAAACGGCAGCCGCTCCCCGGTCGTCTGCTTCTTCGTGCTCATGCGCAGAGCCCCGCGTAGTCGCTGAGCGCCGGCGGAACGATCTGTGGCGCAGTGATCGGGACGATCGCGGCCGGCTGCGGCGGCTCAGGGCGCATCCGCGGCGCGGGCTGCCATGTGCCGGCCTGGTAGCTGCGCGGGTAGCGCGCGACGCATTCGCCGCGGTGCTCGATCCACACCTCGTCGCGGTCGAAGCGCAGCTCGACGCGCTGATGGACCAGCCCCTCCGGCGCCCGGTAGAAGCTGCCCGCGTGCTTGAGATAGCCGTCCAGCGGCACGCGCGATGGGCGACGCCCGGCAGCGTCGAACCCGATCGGTGGCAGTGGTCGCAGCAGCTCCCGCTCGTGCGCAAGTCGTTCGGCGACGATGTGCCGGGCGGTCGCGTGGCGACGCGGCAGCGCGATCCGGTCGCGCCAGTCGGCGTAGGCCTCGTCGAGCTCGGCGAGCGACCCGAAGCGACGCGCGCGCCAGAAGCCGGTCTTCGTGTAGCGGACCGCGCCCTCGACCGAGCCCTTCTCGCGCGGCGTCTGCGGCGTGCAGGCCGTCGCGTGGAATGCGTAGTGGCCGCGCAACTGCAGGAAGCGCGGGTTCCACGTGATGACGTCGCCGTCGCGGCGCGCGACAGCCGAGCGCAGGTTGTCATAGACGCACTCGCGCGGGACGCCGCCGAGCCATGCGAGCGTGCGGACGTGGCCCTCCAGGAACGACTCGATCGTCATGTCGAAGCTGAAGTGCGCCGTCGACGCGCCCGAGTAGGGCAGCGAGCAGATCAGCGCGTAGACGCGCCGCTCACGGCCGGCGATCCTCGGCCGCGTCGGCATCTCCGCCCAATCGACCTGCAGCACCTGCCCCGGCCGATAACCCGTGCGCTGGGCCGGCCGCACCGCCCGCGGCCGCAGCCCAGCCATCCGCTTGCGCACCAGATCGACCGACCCCGCATAGCCGTAGTCATCGCGCAGCAGCTCGGTCACGCGCGGCGCCTTGATCTGCGGCCACTCCTCCAGCACCCGGCGCATCACCGGCTCGAGTGGATCGAGCATCGACCCCGCCGCCGCGCGCTCATAGCGCGGCGGCTCGTCCGCCTCGACCAGCCGCCGAACCGTCCGCCGGTTGATCCCCAGCCGGGCGGCGATCTCCCGCTGCGAGACCCCATCCGCCGCCATCGCCCGCACCTGCGCCCACTCCACCGCGCTGCGCACCTCCTCCGACCTCCTCGTCGCCGACCCCGACGAGCGTGAAGGCCAACCCGGTCACCACCCCCATCGTCGGAGGCGGCGCACTATTCACTTCCTAGAGGTGGCGCAGTATTGGGCGCCCGGCGTCACATAGCAGATAAATCGGAGCAGGGCAGCACCGGCCGGAAGCGGAGCGGGCGTCGGCGGGTCGGGGCGGAGCGGGCAGGGGAGTGGCACCAAGGAGCAGCAAGGAACGGCAAGCAGGCAGGAGGTCGGAACTGGAGTGAGCGGGCGGGGACGAGGCGCGGTGGTTGGCGATGAGGGGGATGCGAGTCGCGGATCGGGTTCGGGGTCGTGTTCAGTGTCGAGCAAGAGGTGCGCAGCGGGCACGGGGCGAGCGTCTTCGCGTGCTGGTGCGGACGCTCGTTCGGCGTTCTCGCTCGCTCTCCGCGCCACGCTTCCTCCAGTCCGAATCCCGCGCGCTGCCGGCCCGCGTCCCGGTTAAAGGCGGCGCCGCCGATATTCGCGACGGTTGCGACTCTTGCAGGACTCGCCGCTACGGTACGACTCCGATGGCAGATGCGGTCGGGCGCTCGGGCGGGTCGCGCCGACTGCGTGAGCTACGTCACGTCACCAGGGCGGGACCACGCCGGCAGGCAGCCAGCCCCAGCCGCTCGTAGGATCCTCCGCGTCGTCCAACTCCGTGCACAGTTGTCGGAGTTGGTCTCGGAAGGGGTCCCGCGTAGCAAAGGTGGCTCGGACAAATCGGCCCTCATCGAGGAACTCCACGGCCAGCGTGTCGCCACCGGCGGGTTCAGCCACGTCGCGCCGCGCGGCAAGCGCGACGATTCCTCGGGAGACAGCGGTCAAAATGTTGAAGCGAAGGTCCGCGTGGCCAGTCCGCCTCTCGCCCATCCCGACGTGTGTGATGTTCGTGGTTGCTGTTCCCGACATCACGGTGTCGTCTGGCGCGGTATCAAGGCGGGCCTCGACAGCGACGTCGAGCCGCGGCTCCCTGTTCTTGCCCGCGGGCCGCATGGGCACGTGTGGCGCGAGGGCGCGCGGCAGTGCGATGTAGGCCGTGCCGCGTTCGCCACGCAGGCCCTTTAGATCCTGCTCGGACAGGATCTTGACGATGCCCGCCACTCCGGCTGGTAGCGGCTGCGCATCCTGTATCTGCCCCACCGGTGCGGCCTGGGCCGGCGGCGGCTTCGCCTTTGGAATCGCCGGAACCCCCAAGATCCGCGCCAGCGGCGGACGGTTCCTGCGAATTGACGGCCCCGCTCGGTCGCGACGGCGCCTGAGTGCCATGCCCGAAGGTTCGACTACGCGTTCGGCCTCCAGCTGGCGAATCGCTTCGGCGTCAATCGGGATGGCTTGCTCGGAAGGGTTCTTCGCCCAATCGGTTATGGCGTCGCGAATACCATCGAAGATGAGTGGAGTTCCCCCGTTTCGGTGGACACGGGTTGGTTATGCGGCCACAGCCGCG
>JBBDYQ010000023.1:0-8594 GCA_040901445.1 Thermoleophilaceae bacterium
ATTGATCAACGAGTGAGCGAGGAGGTGCAGTGTGAACCGAGACCGGGCGGCCCGAAGAAACAGCAGTTCATGTGCTCCTGGATCCAGGCGAGCTGCGCGAGGTGCAGGATCAGCGGCTTCTCCGCGGCGGGCTGGGCGGTGAAGTCGAAGTCCTCCAGCGTCTTGTGCGCCGGGAACTGCGCGTGGCGGATGCGGTTGCGCGCGCCGGATGCGTCGCGGGCGAACACCTCGGCTTCGAGCAGGACCTCGAGGAACTGCTCGTAGGGCCAGCCCTCGGCGCGGGCGGTCGTGGCGGTTTGCTCCAGGCGCTCCAGGACGCGCGGCGCCTTGAGCTTGGAGAGCAGGTAGGGCAGCCGGTCGCCGACCGGCTGCGTCTTGGTCTTGGCCGGACTCATGCGCAGAGCTCCGCGTAGTCCTCGAGCGCCGGCGGGACCACCGCCGGTCCGGCGATCGGGATCAGCTGGGCGACGGGCGGCGGCTCGGGGCGCATCCGCGGTGCGGGCTGCCAGACGCCATGTTCGTAGCTGCGCGGGTAGTCGGCGACGCGCTGGCCTTGATGCTCGATCCAGACCTGGTCGCGGTCCCAGCGCAACTCCACGCGGTGATGAACGAGCTGCTCGGGGGCGCGGTAGAAGCAACGTCCGAGCTTGAGGTAGCCGTCGATCGGCACCCGCGAGGCCCGCCGCCCGGCGGCGTCGAAGCTGACCGGGGGCAATGACCTGAGCGCCTCGCGCTCCACCTGCAGGCGCTCGGCGACGATGCGCCCGCCCGTCGCGTGGCGGCGCGGCAACGCGATCCGGTCGCGCCAGCGCGCGTAGACCCCGTCGAGGTCAACGAGGTCTTCGAAGCGCCGGGCCGGCCAGAATCCGGTCTTGTGGTACCGAACGCCGCCCTCGACCGCGCCCTTCTCGCGCGGCGTCTCTGGGGTGCAGGCGTGCGCGTGAAAGGCGTAGTGGCCGCGCAACTGCTGGAACCGCGGGTTCCACCGGATCACCTCGACACCCTCGACGCGCTCGCGCTTGGCGACCGCCGCTCGGAGGTTGTCGTAGACGCACTCGCGCGGAACACCGCCCAGCCAATCGAACGCGCGAACGTGCCCCTGCAGGAACGACTCGATCGTCATGTCGAACGTGAAGTGCGCCGTCGACGCGCCCGAGAACGGCAACGTGCAGATCAACGCGTAGACCCTGCGCTCCCGGCCCAGCACCTTCGGCCGCGTCGGCATCTCCGCCCAATCGACCTGCATCACCTGCCCCGGCCGGTAGGCCGTCTTCTGCGCCGGCCGCTCGCTCTTCGGACGCAGCTCCGCCAGCCGCTTGCGGACCAGATCCACCGAACCGATGTAGCCGTAGTCCTCGCGCAGGATCTCCGTCAGCCGCGGCGCCTTGATGTCAGTGACCTCATCGAGCACTGACCGGATCACCGGCATCAACGGATCGAGCATCGACCCCGGCCCGTCGCGTCGGTAACGAGGCGGCGCCGCCGCCTCGACCAACCGCTTCACCGTGCGGCGATTCATCCCCAGCCGCGACGCGATCTCCCGCTGCGAAACGCCGTCCGCGGCCAACGCCCTGACCTCTGCCCACTCCAACACGTCGCGCACCCTCTCCGCCGCCCCTCGCTCGCTCTCGATCAACGAGCCCGAGCGTCCTGACGGCATCGGTCGCCACCCGAAGTGGCGCACCATTCACTTCCTAGAAGTGGCGCAGTATTGGGTTCCTGGCGTCAGGCCGAGCGGCAGCCGAACCCGTCCCGCACCGGGACGGATCGCAGGACGGATTGAAAGCGGCATGAGTTGGAGTCTCACCGGCACATCGGCCTCCCAAGCTGGCCGGGCCGGGGTCCCCGCGTCCACGCGAAAGCGGCGGTGCGTTGCCTCCGGTCGCGCTAACCGCTTTCCGTCTAAGCAGCGGTGAGAGCGTCGTCGCCAGGGCTGCTTGTGGGAGTAGCTGCTCGACGAGGTCGCCGCCTTGAGCGTGAGCAGCTCAAGCTCTTGCGAGACTACAACCGGCAGGCGGGCGAGTCATCCCGGCCGCGGCCGGATTCACGGGGCCCGCGGCCGATGCGCTCGAGGGACGATCCGGCAGACCGTCTGAGCCTCGGCGCGGCGCCGCGCGGTCGGCGGTGCGCCGCGTCGTGTCGTGTCAACGACCAGCGAGCAGCGTCCGCAGCACCCACGCCTCGAGCGTCATCCCGACGCGAGCTGCCGCACGTTCAACAGCGACTGCCGACGTCAGCTCGGCCTGATCGGCGAACACGTCCATCGACGGCCGCTTCGGGATCCGCGCCGCGAGCCGCAGCGGCAGCGACACCTCGGGCAGCTCGTCGGCCGTCGCCGCCCTTGCGCCGCCCATGAGCTGTTCGTCCCACACGCGAAGATCATCGGTGGGCGCCAGCCGCGGCTCGCCGATCTCCTCAGTCGCGCGCGCTATGACATCGCCCGCCGCGTCGCCGGCGATACCTAGGCACAGCTTCCATTCGATCAGCAGCGCCGCGGCGACGTCCACGGGAAGCGCGCTCCCGGCCGCAGTCTCCCGAAGCCGGTCGAGATCAGCCTCATCCGCGCGGAGGCGGATCCACTCCGGCCGATCGCCTGGCCGCACCCGCAGCACGGGGTCAGCGGTCAACCACGGCTCCGGCGGACGCGCGGACGAATTTCGTACAAGCTTCATTGGATAGTGGATAATGCTGGATCCGGCGGACGTGATGGCCCAGCACGCGACCCCGATCCCATCCGATGACCTCAAGCGCATCCGCGAGATTTCCCAAGCGATCTTCGGCGCCAAGCACCGGCTGCCGATGGCGGTCGTCATCGACTCTGCCCCTGCGTGCGAGCTCTACGCGGAGGCGCTCGCCGAGCCCGCGGGTACCACGACGGTCCAAGCGGGCGCCGAGCTCAAGCACTTCGCGAAGGCCGGCCTGCTCGATCCGCTGCCGGAGAAGCGCGAGCGCGGCCGCCGCGGTCGGCCTCCGAAACGCTACGCGAAGCGGCGCAGCACCATCTGGAAGCTCGCGCGCAAGCTGGCCGAGGAGGGATGAGGTCAGCCTGAAGGCCGGTGGCACGGCATGATTTGCGCGCCCGCCGAGGCACGGCGTCATGTCGATCCGGATCCGCGACCCCATCCACAACTTCATCGAGATGCGCGACTCCGAGCGCGCTGCCATCGACTCGGCGGTCTTCCAGCGGCTGCGCCGCATTCGCCAGCTCGCGATGACCCACCTCGTCTACCCCGGCGCGCTGCACACCCGCTTCGAGCATTCCGTGGGCGTCTGCCACCTCGCCGGGCGTGTCGTCCGCGAGCTGCAGGAGAAGGCAGGGCACAACACGGTCTCTGACGAGGACATCTCCACAGTGCGTACGGCCGCGCTCCTGCACGACATCGGCCACGGCCCGTTCTCGCACGTCTCCGAAGCGGTCCTCGACGACCGCAACAACGTCCGCGGCGTCCACGAGTCCATCTCTGTGGCGATCATGCGCACCGACGAGCAGCTGCACGCCGCGTTCGGCACCGAGCTTTGTCAGCGCGCCGCGGAACTCGTCGGCCACGAGGGCGACTTCGCAGTGCGCACGGCGCTGCGCGACATCGTCTCCGGGCCCACCGACGCCGATAAGCTCGACTACTTGCAGCGCGATTCGTACTTCGCCGGCGTGCAGTACGGCAAGTACGATCTTGGCCGTCTGATCGATACGGTCACGATCATCAACCCGGGCGGCGTCGAGACGTACCTGGGCTTCATGGAGGACGGTCTCTGGGCGGTCGAGGGCCTGCTCCTGGCCCGCCACCACATGCACCGTCAGGTCTACGGCCACAAGACGCGCATCGCGACCGACATCCTCGTCGAACGGGCCCTCACATACGGGCTCGACGACGGCGCCGTCGACCCGGCCGCATTCGAGGTTCCGATCGACGACGGCAAGCCGACCCCCGATGAGGCGTTCCTCGAGGCTTACCTCAAGCAGACCGACGCGAGCGTCATGCAGGCACTCGTCGCCCAGACCGACGACACGCCGTCACGGCAGCTCGCGCGCCGACTGGTCGAGCGCGACCTGCTTCGCCGCAACGCGAGGATCAACCTCAACGACAAGCGCCCAGAGCTCGGCGGCCCGCGGATCTCGCGGATCCTCGACCGCGAGCTCATGGCGACCAAGAGCGCTGAGCTCGAGCAGCAGATCGCCGGGGACCTGTCCTGTCCGCGCTATCTCGTAGCTTTACGCGTTGAGGATCAAGCAAACCCTGTCTACCGCAACCCCAGCGCCGGCTTTACGGACAAGGACATTCTGCTGTCCTTCCCGGACCGACAGCCCGAAACCATCCACGAGATTAGCGAGATCTTCCGGGACGAGCTGGGCAAAGAAAACAAGTACGTGTCCTTGTTCTCCCCCAAGAACGATGACCTGATCGATGAGAAGGCACGAGAGCTGCTGTGGAACGCTTTGATGACCATTTGACCGTCCGCGAGACCGTTCTGCTGGTCATCGAGGCTGCCGGTGGCAAGGTCGAGGGCCGCACCCCGATCCAGAAGCTCTGCTACTTCGCCGCCCTCGCCCTCGACGAGGACCTCGGCCACCGCGCCCACTACTACGGCCCGTACAGCCGAGAGGTGGAAGTCGCCCTAGAGAACGAGACCTTCGCTGGCGACCTCGACGAGACCATGCGCACGTTCAACGCCGCCGGGCGCGAGGGCCGCCAGTACGCCTACGAGCTCACCGACCAGGGAAGGGAGTTCGTGGAGGAGATCCGCGTCAGCAAACCGGGCGCGGCCGATCGCGTCGCGCCGATCGTCAAGCAGCTCGGCGACCTCGTCCCCGGCTACCGCCAGCACCCGCTGTCGCTGGCCGCGAAGGTCGACCTGATTCTCCGCCAGCAGGGCTCCCTGATGGCCGACCAGATCCCTGCCGTTGCCAATGGCCTCGGCTGGGACGTCAACGACAACGACGTCGCCGAGGCGGTCCACATCCTTGTCGGCATCGGCCGGGTGGGAACGCCCGAGACGCCCCCTTCAGCCTGACGCTACGCCGCGTCGCGCAAGCGCCCAGCAGCGTCCGGCTCATCGAGGCCCCACCGACGCAAGACCTCGATCGCCTCAGCCCAACGCGCGAGATGCCGCGTCGGCTGACGCACATCCACTCCGGCCTCGAACAGCTCGTCGACGCTATGGCGCGCCTCGGAGATCGAACGCTGCAGCGAAGCGACGCGTGCGTCGACAGGCCCGGTCTGCGCGCCATCGACATCCGCGCTGATCACCGAAGCATCATGGACGACCGTGCCTTCCGCGTCGCCCGGGCTCCAGCCGGCACGGCACGCTGGGCAATCACAAGGCTCACCGGGTAGCGCACTCGACCTGCGTACGCGCGCGGCGATCTCCGGATGCAGAGCACTCAGCAGGTCGCGGATCTCGAAGTACGCGGGCCACCGGCCGGCGCCACCGTGGCCTCGGAAGTCGTTAAGGTCGAAGCGTCCTAGGCGCCCAAGGCCCGTCTCGAAGCCGGCGAGATCGAACGCGATCGCAAACACGCGGAGACCGCCGGCCTTTGCGAGCAGCACCGGCACCCCTAGCGAATTCAGCAACAGCAGCAGCCGGATGGCGCTCGCCAGGCGGGCGCCACTGGTATCGACACCGGCCAGGGAGACTAGGTAGGCGTCCGGCCGGTGCCGCCCGAGGGTGTCGACGAGATGGACCTGGTCGGTGAGCTTCGAGTAGGCGGGCAAGTCGATCACTAGCGGAGCAACGAGTGGCTCGCAGCCGAATGCCGGGCGCGTGTCGATGCTCGTCGCGAGCAGGCGGTCGGCAATCTCGAGGGTGCGCGGGTCGGCGTCGAGCACCACGGTCGGCGCCATCCATGCGCCGTGCTGGCGGCCATCCTGCTCCTGGAACACGGCGCGGACAAGGCCTGGCAAGGCGGACCGCCCTAGATCAGCGGGAGTCCACGGGCCGTGCTCGGCAGGCGGCGCGTAGGCGAGCTTCGCGAGGCTCTGCGAGATACGCGCGCGCGGCATCGCGCAGCGGAAGAACACCGAGTCGGTCAGCAGCGGCACCTCGACACGGCGCGCCGCGCGCCCAGCCGCAGCAACGGCTCTCGGGTCGTCACTGAGCCCGACCACGACACCGGCCGGATTGATCACGTGCCCGACGACGTTACACACGTACGTCAGGTCGTTCTTGCCCACTCGCAGAAGGACGCCGAGCCGGTCCGGACTCCGATTACGGATCGACAGCTCCTCCGGCCGCCGCGTGTCATCGATTTGCGGAGGGTCGTACAGCGGCATCAGCTTCAGCGGCTGAGCGAACAGCTTCAGATCGACAGCCGACAGCTCACGGCTGCGCACACGACGCGGATTGCTCTCATCGGCCGGACTCACGGCCTCCGGATTGTCGGTGGTGCCCCGGACGGCAACCGTCGCGCTAGTTGAGGGTGTCGAACCGCCCTCGCGCTGCGCGTCTACTGACGTACTGGTCCTCCCAGTTCCGGGCGAGCCGGCCACCGCCACGATCCTCGGGTGCCCGTGGCTGACGATCAGCAGTCGTGCTGGAGGCGCTCGTCGCGTACAACACGGCGAGAGCGCTCGTGCTAGCCGCGCAGCCCGCGACGAAGGGACATGCCGCGCCGGGCGAGGCCTAGCCCCTGCTTCTCCGCGGGTCTGCGGAGCGAGGGTAGGTGCGCTCTTCCTGAATCTTGCCGTCCGCCTTGTGGATCCTGACCGATACCGGCTGCGGATTCCTCTTCGCCGCAGCTGCGACCTTCTTGACGGCCTCGGCCTTCGTTGAAGCCTTGGTATCCGGGACGGTGCGTCCGCTGCTCTGGCCGGCCCAGCCGTCCCGCTTCTTGACGACGTCGATGCGCTTCATCTCCACCCCTTGGTTGAACCTGCTCAGTTGTAGCCGATACGGCACGGCGTCCTCCTCTGCCCAAGGTGCTCCGCCGCGAAGGGGCCGGTCGGGATCGGTTCAACAACACCGCGACAGCTTCAAGCTGCCGCGAGTTCTGTTGCGGCGCGCCCTCCAGCGCATGGAGGCCAGCCGCGCAGCAACACCCGTCGAACCGCCGGTGCGACTCGACCGACCGCTCCTCACCGCAGCCCAGGTTGCGGAGCTTATTGCCGTCCCCGTTTCGTCGGTCTATGAGTACGCGAGGCGCTACGAGGACCCGCTGCCATCCGTCCAGATCGGCCGCCACCGCCGCTTCGACCGTGAGAGCCTTGCCGCATGGCTCACGCGGCAACGGGCAACACGCCCGTAGCCGGCGCCGCGGCCCCGAAGGCTTGGGCGACGAGCCGGGCGTCGTCGGGCCGCGGCACGAAATGCAGGTAGCGCATCGTCGTCTGGACGTCCGCGTGCCCCATCCACTCCTTCACCCGCAAGATGTCGGCCACCGCGATCATCTGTGTCCCGAACGTGTGCCGCAGGTCGTGAAAGCGGATCGGCCGAAGTCCGGCCCGCCTCACGGCGCCGACGAATCGACGGCGCAGCGCTGAGCCATCGAGGTATCCGCCGGCCTCGCCGACGAAGACGAGATCGTCGTCGGCGGTGAAGGCGGGACGCTGGCCGAGAAGCGCGAGTACGGCCGCGACATCGGGCGCGAGCGGCACCGATCTGACCTTGCCGCTCTTCGGGGTCGTGAGCGCGCCCGCGCAGTAGCTGGCCCGGACGCGGATCACCGAGCCCGCGAAGTCGACGTCCCGCCACCGCAACGCAAGCAGCTCGCCGCGCCGCAAGCCGGTGAACGCCGCAGTCAGGTAGATCGCGGCGTCCTGCTCGTTCTCCGCCGCGCGGACCAGCGCTCGCACCTCCTCAGCCGAGAGGACCTCGAGATCGAGCTTGCGCCGCACTCCGAGCGGCTCAACGTCGGCGGCCGGATTGCGCGTCAGCCCGTACACGCGCTGGGCGCGCCGGAAGATCCCGTGCAGCTCCACCAGCAGCTTGTTCTTCGTGCGGGCGGAAACGTCCAGCGTCGAACGCCACCGCTCCAGATGCACGGGGGTTATGTCGGCGACCAGCATCGGGCCAAACACCGGAATGAGCTTTCCCTCCACGCTCGAGCGGTAGGAGCGAACCGTGGACGGCTTGCAGGCGCGGTCCTCGATCACGTAGCGAAGCCACTCCCGGGCGGCATCCTCGAACGTCACCTCGTGTAGCCGAGTGCCCGGCACGGCGCGCTCGCGGGCATCGTCAAGCGCCCGGCGCAGCCACTCCTCCGCCGCCCGCTTCGTGAAGTAGCCGGCGGCCGGCCTGCCTCGCCCGGTCCACGCGGGTCCGATGCGCCGCTGGCGCTGGCGGCCGTCAGGCAGCCGATACTTCGCGTACCAGACGGGCCCGCGCTTGCCCTCGCGCCGGAACACATGGCCGGAAGCTGAAGGGATCTGATCGAACTGCATGCCGCGACTCCTCTCGGGACGAATTGGGGACGAACTCGTCCCGATCCCGATGGCGCGGCAAAGGAAAAGCCCCGGTATGCGGGGCCTTCCTGACGCGCCCGAGAGGATTCGAACCTCTGACCTTCGGTTCCGTAGACCGACGCTCTATCCAGCTGAGCTACGGGCGCTCGCGTCGGAAGGGTAGCGGTCGAGGGCGGTGGCGACTCGCCACCGCCCTCG
>JBBDYQ010000023.1:8604-60412 GCA_040901445.1 Thermoleophilaceae bacterium
GGGGGGGGGGGGGCCCCCCCCCCCCCCCCCCCCCCCACGATTCTTCCCCCCTGTCAGCGGCGCGGGCGGCGCAGGATCAGCACGCGCTCGCAGTTGCGAACGCGGTCGCCCGGGTTGACCCGCGCGACGTCGCGGCCGGAGCCGCAGTCGACGGTGTCGCGGCCGCCGGCTGTGGACGCGTTGATCACGTCGTTGCCGCCGCCGCCCAGCAGGCGGTCGCTGCCGTTGCCGCCGTCGAGGTAGTCGCGGCCGTTGCCACCCGAGAGCAGGTCGTTGCCGAACCCGCCACTCAGGCGGTCGGTGCCGCTCCCGCCCCACATCCGGTCGCTGCCGGAGCCGCCGGTGAGCTTGTCGTTGCCGCTGTCGCCGTACAGCCGGTCGACGCCGGTGCCGCCGTTGAGGATGTCCCGGCCGCTCCCGCCCGAGAGCAGGTCGGTGCCATTGGAGCCGTCCAGGTTGTCGTTGCCGGAGCCGCCCTCCAGGCAGTCGTTGCCGCGGCCGCCGGAGACCCGGTCACGCCCGCCCAGGGCGAAGATCCGGTCCGAGCGGTTGGTGCCCGTGATCCGATCGGCGCTGTTGGTGCCGAGGATCGCGATCTGCGACCCGAAGGTGCCGCGCGAGCAGCGCCTGCCGGCGTTGGAGGGCACCTGGTCGGGGGCGATGATCGTGCCCCCGGTCGGGATGCCCACGCCGAACGGCAGGATGCACTGGCCCTGGCCGTTGTCCACCGAGCCGGTGGGGCACGGCGGGACCACGATCAGGATGCACTGCCCGGCGCCGTTGTCGATCGACCCCGCCGGGCAGGGCGGCCCGACGATCAGGATGCACTCGCCCGCCTCGTTGCGGATGGAGCCCTCCGGGCAGTTGCCGTCGGGTCCCTCCGGCACGACGCACTGGCCCTGGGAGTTCTCCGTGGAGCCCTCCGGGCACGGCGGGCGCACGATGATCACGCACTGGCCCTGGCCGTTGTCGATCGAGCCCGCGGGGCACGGCGGCGTGATGATGAGCACGCACTGGCCCTGGGCGTTCTGGATCGTGCCCGCTGGGCACGCCGGCACGGCGCAGACCGCGCCGCTGCGATCGACCGTGGACTCGCCGGCGACCACACGGGCGAGCGGCTCGGGGGCGCCGAGCAGCTGCACCTCGAGGGCGCGGATCGTGAGCGACTGCGAGGCGTCCCCGGGGCCGCCCGTCGCGATCTGCTTGGCGATCTCGATCTTCACGAGCGGGTCGAGCCCGATCTCCGTGAGGAGCGCCGCGATCTGCGTGAGCGCGTCGTTGAGGCTGAGCTCCTCGCCGTTGACGCGGATGGTGACCGCCTCGCTGGAGGAGGAGAAGGTGGGTGTGCCGCCGACACACGATGCCGTGGCGCGCGACGTGAGGCCCTCGACCTCGATGACGAGGACGTCCTCGCCGCCGCTCTCGATCTCCACCCGGGCGTTGGCCGCTCCGGCCACCGCCACCGGCATCTGGCTGAAGGTGAGGCCGCCCGCGCTGAGCAGGTCCGAGCGGGCATACACGCCGTCGGCGACCACGCGGATCGTCGGGAGCAGGGGATCGAGCAGTCCGCTCGTGCCCTGGTCCACGGCCGGCGTGGTGGCGTCGTCGCGGGCGCAGCGCTCCGCATCCTGGTTGGCTGCGACCGGCTCCAGCAGGGTGTCCCCCGCCAACTCGACGCGCAGAGCGCTTGCCTCGCAGCTCCAGTTCGCACTTCCCTGCGCAGCGGCCGGTGCGGCCATGATCAGCATGGCGACACACACCGCCCCCGTCAACAGTCCGTTGTTACGGCGCATTCGCGTTCCCTCCCGCGGGTGAATTGGGCCCCAGTAGAACATGACATCCAGGGACGGTCAAGGGGTACGCAGGACGTGGCCGGGGTCTGGACGGAGCCGCCCGATCCGGGGCAGCGTCCACTCCCGGCGGCAGAGCGGAGAGGGCGGGATTCGAACCCGCGAGATGCGAGCGCGCATCCGGCGGCTCAGCAGGTGCCTGCGCTCATAGGCGCAGCATCGGAGCTCCACGCGGCACGCACAGGCTAGATTCCGACCGTGCGCGACCCACTCGGTCTCAACGAGCGCTTCTTCGCTCTCTACTACCCGGTCCTGTGCGGAATCTCGGAGCGCGGCGGGCAGCGCGAGATCCGCCGCGAGCTGATCGGCCAAGCTTCGGGACGGACTCTCGAGATCGGCGCCGGGAGCGGTCTCAACCTTCCCCACTACACGGAGGCGGTAACCGAACTGGTCGTGAGCGAGCCCAGCCCGCACATGCGAAAGCAGCTTCGAGCTCGGCTCACCGAAGTCGCACCGCCGGTCGGCTCCTGGGCGGTGGTGGACTGCGGTGGCGAGGAGCTGCCGTTCGACGACGCGAGCTTCGACACCGTCGCCGCTACGTTCGTTCATTGCACGATTCCGCGCCCGCAGCGGGCGCTTGCGGAGATCGCTCGCGTGCTCCGCCCCGGGGGCCGCTATCTCTTCCTCGAGCACGTTCGTGCCGGAGACGGGACGGTTCTCGGTCGGTTCCAGGACCTCGTCGAGTTTCCCCACCGCTACCTCGCCGCCGGTTGCCACCCCAACAGACGAACCGAGGCGATCCTCGCTGCTTCCCCGCTCCAGATCGAGCGGCTCGAGCATGGCACCCAACCACGCGCGTTTCCGACAGTCCGCCCAAGCATCATCGGCGCCGCACGACGACCGCGCTCGGCATGACGCCGGAGAACAGGGTCGTGCGGCAAACGCTGCGAGGAGCGCCCGGTCGGTCGTTCCGATGACCGGAGGAGTGGGCGGCGACGACGGCGCCCGCGCTCACACGTGCCGCGGCCGATCGATGGCTGGTGCGGCGCTCTTGGCCGTGAACGTCAGGTGTGTGACGCCGCTGGGGCTCGATACCGCTTCGATGTCGTAGTCGTTCTCCAGCCCCTCCAGCCCGTCCCAGAGGCGGACGCCGCGCCCCAGCATGATCGGGACCTGCACGAAGTGCATTTGATCGACCAGTCGCTCGGCGATGAAGTCTCGGGCTACGGTTACTCCGCCGCCGATGCGGACATCTTGTCCGTCTGCGGCTTCGCGGGCGGTTGCGAGTGCCTCGGCGGGTGAGGCGTCGAGGAAGTGGAAGGTGGTGCCGCCCTCCATCTCGATCGGCGATCGCGGCCGGTGGGTGAGCACGAACGTCGCGGTGTGGAACGGCGGGTTCGGTCCCCACCAGCCCTTCCAGTCCGGGTCGTCCTGCCAGCCGGGCGGGCCGAACTTGCCGGCTCCCATGATCTCAGCACCGATTCCAGGCCCCCAACCGGCCGCAAAGCGGTCGTCGACGGTGGTGCTACCGCCGTCCTGCCCGTTCATGGCGCGCCATGACCGGGTGGTGATGAACCATTCCATGAGCCGGTGGCCCGCGTGACCGAACGGCGCGTCGAGGGATTGGTGCTCTCCGGTGGAGAATCCGTCGAGGGAGACCGCGAAGTTGTGGATACGACTGAGTGACATGAAGCTTTCCTTTCTGTCAATAACCGGCGTTGATCGCCCATTGGGCGGCGAAAGCCCGTTCGTATGCGGGCCGCGCTTCGCCGCGGGCGACATAGGCAGACGATGGTCATCGCGAGGCGCCCCTCAGGTTCGCCCCGTGGCGTCATCCACGTCGGTCACGAGCTCGTCCGGCTGCTCGGCGGCAACGGCGAGGGACAGAAACAGCGCGGCCGCTGCTTTGCGCATCGGACGATCTCCTCGTCTCGCGGTCAGGGTCATCCACACAGAGACTCGGCCCACTTTGGAAACCCATCGCTGGCCGCCGAAAAGTCGATGTGCGGTGTCAGTCCGACTCGACGCGGGCGCGTCCGTAGCGCTCGTAGATCACGCGCGAGCCAAACGTCCTGGTTTCGATCAGGTCCAGCGGGACGTCTTCGGTGACCGGCGGCAGGAACGGCGTGCCGCCACCGACGACGACCGGATAGCGGAACATGCGCAGCTCGTCGACGAGGCCGAGCTCGATCGCGGTCGCAGCCAGGCCGGCGCCGCCGATCTCGATGTCCTTGTCAGTCGCTTCGAGCGCCGCGGCGGCCTCATCGGCCACCGACGCCCCGGCAAGCCGGGCGTTGCCCTGGACGCTGTCGAGCGTGCGGCTGAAGACGACCTTCGGGATCGCGCACCAGACGTCGGCGAATGCCGCCCCGAGCTCGGTCTCGCGCAGCGACGGATCCGTCTCCCACACCAGCATCGTCTCGTAAAGCCTGCGGCCGAGCAGACAGCCGCCGAGCTCGCGGACTTTCGCGGTGTGGAAACGAAACAGCTCGTCGCTGGGGGCCGACCACCCGAACGCGCCCTCGCGGTCGGCGATGAAGCCGTCCACCGAGACGCTCATCGAGTAGATCAGCATCGGCTTCACGGGTGCGTGATGCTATTGATCGGGCATGGCGGGCAAGGCATCGGAGCGGTTCGTCTGGGCGGTCGACACTCTGGAGGTCCGCCCGGCCGACCGCCTGCTCGAGGTCGGCTGCGGCCACGGCGTCGCGGTCTCCCTGGTCTGCGAGAGGCTGACGACGGGAACGATCACCGCGATCGACCGCTCGCCCAGGATGATCGAGATGGCCACGCGGAGGAACCGCGTGCACGTCGACGCGGGCAGGGCTGTGCTCGAGGCCATCGCGCTGGAGGACGCGGACCTCGGCGATCGGCGCTTCGACAAGGTCTTCGCGTTCAACGTCGCGCCCTTCTGGCAGCAGCCGGAGGCGGCGCTCGGTGCCGTCCGCGAGCACCTCGCCCGAGACGGGACCGTCTACCTCTTCTGGGACGCGCGCCACTCCGCGCCGGGGCGAGCCCGGGACCTCGGGAACGAGCTAGCCGACCGGCTACACGAGGGCGGATTCTCCGTCGACAGGGTGCTGGTCGAGGACCTGCGCCCGGTCCCCGCGGTCTGCGCAATGGGCCGGCCCCAGGGCGGATGAACCACGGGCCGCAACACCGTGTCGCGTTCCCATGCGAGCGCAACTCTTGGCGGTCCCGGCCGAGAGCGTTGCTCTCGCGTGCAGGCGACAGCGGTCGGTTCAAACACGGGCAACCCTCGCCTGCTCGAGCGGAGAGGGCGGGATTCGAACCCGCGAGAGAGCGTGAGCCCCCTACTCGCTTAGCAGGCGAGTGCCTTCAGCCACTCGGCCACCTCTCCGTGCGCTTTCCCCCGGGCACGGCCGGGGGAGGATCGATTGTAGGCGCAGGGGCCTATTCGGGCTCGACGGTCCAGCGGCCGTCGGCGTGCTTGACGACGCGCACCCCCGGGCCATCCTCCACGCCGACCGACAGCTCACCCGAGTCCATGTCGATCTCCACGCGTAGCACCACGCGCCCGCGCGGCTCGGCCTCTTTCGCGGGCGCGGCGGGGGGCGGCGTGGGCGCAGGGGGGGGTGACACCGAGTCGGGGTCGCCGAGCGCCGGGGCGGACTCCGGCGGCACGGGAACGGGATCCTCGGCGGCGGGCACCGGCTGCTCGGGCGGGCCCTTGCGGTCCACGGCCTTCAGCGGCGTGGTGGGGAGGTCGAGATCCGGGCCCTCGGGATGCTCGCCCTCCTCCACCGGCGGCAGCGGGTCGGAGACCTCGGCGGCCGGGTGAGACGGGGGCGTGGACGACGGGATGGGGGCGAACATCGTGGCGCCGGGAGCGGGCCGCCCCGACGGCGCGAGGGCGACCTCGAGGACCGTGTCCCCCACCTCGATGCGATCGCCTGCCGACAGCCGGCACGGCGCCTCGAGGCGGTGGCCGTTCACGAACGTCCCGTTCGTGGAGCCGAGGTCCTCGATCGTGAGGTCGCCGTCCGCGCTGGCGACCATCGCGTGCCGGCGCGAGATCTCGGGGTCGCGGCCGAGCTTGCCGTCACCCTCGGCGTGACGGCCGATCAGGAACTCGCCGGCCACCGCGATCTGAGTGCCGGCGGCGCGGCCCTCGACCACCTTCAGCACCGGCTCGCCCCGGGGGGCGCCCGCGGGCGGCGCGGCGGCGGGCTCGGGCACGCCGGCGGCGGCGCGTGCGGCGTCGATCAGCGCGGTGCACGACGGGTGGCGGTCGTCGGGATCCTTCGCCATCGCGGTGGCGATCACGTCGTCGAGCGCGGCCGGAACATCGGGCCGCTTCTCGGTGAGCCTGGGCGGCGAATCCTGGATGTGCCCGTAGAGCACCTCGACGTCGCGCGCCTTCGGGAACGGCACCTCCCCCGTGAGGCACTCGTAGAGCACGCAGGCGAGCGAGTAGATGTCCACGCGGTGATCGAACGGCTTGGCGAGGATCTGCTCGGGCGCCGTGTAGTCGATCGTGCCCACGAACGAGCCCTGCTGCGTGAGGGCGAAGCTGTCCGAGGACGGGTTCTTGCTCAGCCCGAAGTCGGTGAGGTAGCAGCGATCCGAGCCGCCGGGCCCGGCGCCCGGCTCGAGCATGATGTTGCCGGGCTTGACGTCGCGGTGCAGGAGGCCGGTGGCGTGCGCGGCGTCGAGTGCGGCCGCGACCTGGGCCAGGATGTCCACGGACCGCGCAGGGTCCAGGCGGCCCTCGGCGGCGAGCAGCGCCTTGAGGTCGGTTCCGTCCACGTACTGCATGGCCATGTAGAGGACGCCGTCCTCCTCGCCCGCGTCGTACAGGGACACGACGTTGGGGTGGTCGAGCGACCCGGCGTAGCTCGACTCGCGCTCGAAACGCGCGCGGAAGCCCTCCTCCGTCGCGAGCGACGGGCTGAGGACCTTGAGCGCGCAGACCTGCCCCGTCTCGACGTGCTCGCCACGGAAGACGACCCCCATCCCGCCCTGCCCGACCTGCTCGGTCAGGCGGTAGCTGCCGAGGGTGCTCCCGGGTGCTGGCTGGTCCGGCATCCCGCTGTGTTCTACCAATAAGGCCCGGGAGGCAACGCTGGCCGGGCGCTGCGGGGTGGCGTAGGGTCGACGAGGGAGCGCCTTGGACGACCACCTGCTGCACCTCATCACCATCCCGCTGTTCACCGGCGCGATCGGGTACGTGACGAACTGGAGCGGCGTGTGGATGCTCTTCTACCCCGTGCACTTCCGGGGCGTGCGGATCCCGGCGCTGCGCCCGCTCGTGCGCCTCCTCCCGCGCAAGGTGCAGCAGATCCCCGGCCTCGTCCACGGCGGCGTGGGCTGGCAGGGGATCATCCCCTCGCGCGCGGCAAAGATGGGCAGCATCGCGGTGGACAAGGGCATCGCGAAGCTGGGCACCGCCGCGGAGTTCTACCGTCGGCTGGAGCCGGACAAGATCGCCGAGCACATCCTCACCACCGCCCGCGGGGACATGCGCGAGGTGGTGGAGCAGATCATGCAGCGCGAGCACCCGCAGCTGTGGAACGACCTGCCGCCGCGCTTCCGGGAGGCCGTGCACGCGCGCGTGCAGCAGCAGCTGCCCGACATCGTCCGCGGCGTCACGGACCAGATCGGCACGCACGTGGACCAGCTACTCGACATCAAGCTCATGGTCATCCGCCACATCGACGCCAACCCGGCGCTGATGAACCGCATCTTCCTGGAGATCGGGCGCAAGGAGCTGCGCTTCATCGTCAACTTCGGCTTCTGGTTCGGCCTGCTGCTCGGCTTCCCGGTGGCGTACCTGACGGAGTTCGTGCTCCCCTGGTGGTGGGTGTTGCCGCTGTTCGGCGTGATCGTCGGCTACACGACGAACCTCGTCGGGATCCGGATGATCTTCGAGCCCGTGGAGCCGCGCGAGGTCCGCGGCTTCCTCATCCAGGGCCTGTTCCTGCGGCGCCAGCGCGAGGTCGCCGACGTCTACGCGAAGATCATCGCCGACGACGTCGTCACGCTCAACAACATCGGCCGGGAGCTGCTGCACGGCCCGCGAGCGGACCGGACGCGACGGATGATCGAGAGCGCCATGCGGCCGGCCGTGGACCGCGCGGTGGGCCGCGCCCGCGCCGCCGTGCGCGTGGCGGTGGGCACGCGCGAGTACGACGCCATCCGCGAGTCGGTGGCCACCGAGGCGGTGGAGTACACGATGACCCCGCTGGCCGACTCCGAGTTCAACCGTCGCCAGAGCGCCGCGGTGCGCTCGCTCATCTCGGCGCGCATGCGCGAGATGGCCCCGGCGGACTTCTCGGAGATGCTGCGCACCGCGATCAAGGAGGACGAGTGGCTGCTCTACCTGCACGGCGCCGTGCTGGGCTTCGGCGCGGGGTTGGTGCACCTCGCGGTCTTCGGGTGACGCCCTCCTGGTGTCCGCGCCGGGAAGGGGGCGCGGTGCCAGTTCAGCTCAGATCGCGATGTGGCCGGCGTGCACCGTGACGAAGGTCGGGTTGTGCGGGTGCTCGGCACGTCCGGGGGTACTTCAGGCGCGGGCCCAGCCGCGGCCCGCGAGCGCGGTGGCGGCGCGCATGTCCGACAGGGTCTTGTCCCCGGTCGCCACGAGCAGTCGCGTGGCACCCTGAACGGTCTGCTCGCCGGCGGCGCGGGCCACCGGCCGGATCGTCCCGATCAGCATCTCGAGCAGCACCTCCGCGGGGGGCTCGCCGCCGAACGCGTCGTCCGGGAGGTCATCGAGCAGGCCGCTGAGCAGGTCGCCGAGCATGAGACCGGTTCGAAGCAGCGTCTCGACGAACTCGCGGACGTGATCGTCCTCCCCGGCGGGCGTGAATGAAGGTCGCATGCCCAGTCAAGACCCGCGGGCCGAGGGTTCGCCCCCTGGCCGGCGCGCCCGCGCTGCGAACATCCGAGCGGTGCCGGCCGACATCCCCGCCCATGGGTTCCCTCATGACCTCGACGGTCATCTCGCGCTCGCGTGGATGGGGGAGGACATTCCAGGGCTTGAGCGGGGAGTAGGGGACGGTATCTGAACCCCGCGTTCCGCGAACGGATCCGGCGCCTCCACGGGGTGCTCCATCCGGGTAGCGGATGACCCAGGGCTCTCGCGATGCGAAAAGCGCGGCGGCGTCGCCGCTTCTCTTCCGCGGGCCGGTCAGACGCTCGCTTAGTCCAAGCTCGCGAACGCAAGCTTCGCCCTGGGATTGAATCGCCGCCTGCGCGCCGCCGGCTCGCCCGTCAAAAGCGTGCTCGCGCACCCGGGCTACTCCGCCACGAACCTCCAGAGCACCGGACCGACCGGAATGATGAAGGCGCTCTTGGCCGTGAGCAACCGCGTGGTCGCGCAAGGGGCCGAGCAAGGCGCGCTGCCGACCCTCTACGCGGCGACGGCCCCCGATGTCGAGGGGAGGGCGGCGCGGGTGGTTGCGCGACGCCAGGCGCCGGCTCGAGGAGCGGCGCGACGCCGAGGCCAGGCCGATCCCGCGCTCACGCCCCGAGCGGCTTGCCGAATCGAAGCGCCGCCTGGAGGAGGAGCACGCCGTCGAGTGCCAGGCGAACGCGGCCTATGAGGACTACCGCGCGCGCGGGGTGATGAAGGACGGGCGCCGCTTCGGGCGGCCACCCAAGCCCTACCAGCCGCCTCAGGCGCCGGCCGGGAAGGTCAATCTGACCGACCCCGACTCGCGCAACGTCAAGACCCGGGTCGGCTGGGTGCAGGGCTACAACGCGCAGGCCGCCACCAACGACGAGCAGATCGTGATCGCCGCCGAGGTGACGGCCGACTCGCCGGATTTCGGGCACCTCGAGCCGATGGTCACGGCCGCCCAGTCAGAGCTCGAGGCGGCCGGGGTCAGCGGCACCCCGGAGGTCGTGGTCGCCGATGCCGGCTACTGGCACCAGCAGCAGATGGAGACGATCGTCAACCGCGGCATCCAGGTGCTGGTCCCGCCCGACGCGAGCAAACGCAAGGGCGCCCGGCCGGGCTGGAACGGCGGCGCCTACGAATTCATGCGCCGAGTGCTCGGAACCGACCACGGCGGCGGGCTCTACAGCAAACGCCAAGCGATGATCGAGCCGGTGTTCGCGCACGTGAAGTTCAACCGACGGATCGACCGCTTCCAACGACGAGGAAGATCCGCGGTCCGCTCGGAATGGCGGCTGATCACGGCCACCCACAACCTGCTGAAGCTCTACAAGCACGAAACCGCGCCCGCGACGGGCTGATCGGCCGCCCCGACCGCGACGACTTAACCGTCACCCACGCGGGTCGACACCGAGTCCACCGGCCGCCTCGCTGCAGCACCATTTACGCAACAGCCACCGCTGATTGCGATTACGCCCGGCGCAGGTGTCCGTCGCACTTGCCAGCCGGTGTTCCTGGGGCGAGTGGTCCAGGCACCGGGCGCCGCTACCCCCGCTGGAAGGTGACGGACTGGCTGGCGCGGCCGCCGAAGTTCGGGTTGATGCCCTCGAAGGTGAAGCTCTGCGTGTCGCCCGGCGCGTCGAAGGAGGAGGAGAGCCCGTTCGCTGTGAGGCAGAGGCTGAGGTTCAGCGTGTAGGTCAAGGTCGCGTTCGGGTTCGCCGGCTGGTCGGTCCGTGAATCTATGAACCCGCCGCCGCCGCCGTTGAAGACGGAAGGCGCGGAGGTGGGCGGGCCGAGGTTCGGATCGCCCTCGGAGAACGCGGTCTGCGGGCACACATTCCCCGTGGGCGGTATCTCTACTGCGTAGGCCAGGCCGCCCACGTCCGTCCAGGTGCCTGATTCCCCAGTGTTTGGCTGAGGATCTTCCGCGATGCGCCGGCGCTGGGGTCGCCAGAACGTCAGGCTGACCTTCACTTCGCCGGTGTTCGGATCGGCCTTGACGGGGTACGGGTTATCGAGCGCTCCCGGGTCGCCCGGGCTCTCCGGAGTGCCGCTCGCGACCGGGTACGAGACTGTCACTGGAGGCTGTTGGCCGTCGCTGAAGGAAACGAGCGCCGGCACCGTCGCGAAGATGTATCGCTGCGTGGCGAGGTACGGAGCGCAGGAGGCGCTCTGCGGCGGGCACTGGCCCTCGGGAACGCCCGTGGCGACCCACTGGATCAGCGTGTCGCCGGTGCCTATCTGGGTGCTCGTGGCGCCGTGCCGCAGTCTCACTCCCCCGCGCGAACCCGGTGGCAGCCCGGCCGGCGGTGGCGGTCCCGGCGTGAGCGTTCCGAAACCGTCGCCGTCGGCGTCGAGCTCGTCGGGGAAGCTCTTGATCACGGCTGGGCAGCAGAACGACTCGATCACGGTTCCGGTGGTCGGCGGGTTCCCGCTGGAGCAGTAGACGAGGCCTTCTCGGGTTGGGGTTGCCGAATCGTCTGTTCCGCAGTCGAGCTCCGCAGAATCGCCGGCCAGGACATCGATTCCGAGCATCCCGAAGCTCGGCAGAGCGGCGTCGATGCTCGCGTCGCTGAAGACCGGCGCGCCGAGCGAGTTCCGCGGGTTGGCGTTCACGGTCTGCTCCAAGAAGAGAGTCAGGTCGGAGAAGACGTGAAAGGGGGGCAGGGCCTGAGCAGCACGGGCCGCCGTCGATCGGTCGACGTCGTCCAGGACCAGATCCCCGTCGTCGTCGATGTCGATCGAGTCGGGCACTCCGTCGAAGTCCACGTCACCCGGGATCCGCTCCCGCGGTGGCCGAGAGCGCACGCGGCCGAACTTCCCGGCGCCGATCGGGACACCCCTCCGCGCCCGCGCGCTACGTGTCGGGTCGATCCATTTCCTCCGAACTCTCCTCGAAACCCTGGCGTAGCCCCGGCGCACCCCGATCCGGCCGAGCTGCGCTCCGGACCGGACGCCGACGATCGCGCGCCTTCCCCTGCTCGCGCGGCCGACGACGATGGGTCCGGCGTACTTGCCGTTCGGCGCCCGCAGGTGCAGGGTGACGCGCCCTGCTGGCGGCCTGAGTGTGAACCTGCCCCGGCTCGCTCGCACCGCCGCCGCCCTGCCGTCCAGCGCGAGTGCGATCACCGTGTAACCGGGCTTGCTCAGCTTCCCTGTGATGCGCTTCGGCGCCGCCGAGGCGGGCGCGACGACGGTGAGGACCGCAACAGATGTGGCCAGCCACGACGCGCCGACGCGGGTTTTTAGTCGCACTCCGAGTCCTTCCGCCACCAGCCTACACCCGTTGTGTCCCTCCGCGAGTGGTCTGGTGGTCAGCGCGACACACCCCGACGGCCCGGCTCTTCGAGACGGGCTCCTCGCATCAGCCTCTCGCGAGCGGTGGGTGAGGATGACACGCAGTCGTGTGCTTCGCCACCGAACTCGCGCTCGCTTTCCCAGGGAAGCGGCACTCCCGACGGTTCGACAGCCCAATGCTTGCTTGCTTAGGCGGAGGGGGTGGGATTCGAACCCACGGGACCCCTGACGAGGCCCAACGGCTTTCAAGGCCGCCGCATTCAACCGCTCTGCCACCCCTCCGTGGCAGGGCGAGCGTAGCGCCGGCCCAACTGCGAAGAGGTGACTAGGGCGCTCTGATCTCCGGCGGCGCGCCGTAGGCGTGCAGCACCTCCGGCACCGCGACGGTGCCGTCATCCGCCTGGTGGTTCTCCACGAGCGCGATGATCGTGCGGCCCACCGCCACCGCCGTCCCGTTGAGCGTGTGGACGTGCTCGACCGGCCCGCCGTCCGGCCGCCGCCGGATGTCGAGGCGGCGCGCCTGGTAGTCGGTGGTGTTCGAGCACGAGGTGAGCTCGCGGTAGCGGGCCTGGCCGGGGAGCCATGCCTCGAGGTCGTACTTCTTGGCGGCCGAGGCGCCGAGGTCGCCCACGGCGATGTTCACCACGCGGTAGGGGATCTCGAGCGCCTGGAGGATGGCCTCCTCGATGGCCAGGAGGCGCTCGTGCTCGGCGGGGGAGGCGTCCGGCGGGACGAACGCGAACATCTCGACCTTGTCGAACTGGTGCACGCGGAAGATGCCGCGCGTGTCCTTGCCCGCCGCGCCCGCCTCGCGGCGGAAGCAGGGCGAGAACCCGGCGTAGCGGCGGGGCAGCGTGGCGGCGTCGAGGATCTCGCCCGCGTGCAGCGACGCCAGCGGCACCTCGGAGGTGCCCACCAGGTAGAGGTCGTCGTCTGCCACGCGGTAGATCTGCTGCTCGGTGTCGGGGAGCATGCCGGTTCCGTAGAGGGCCTCCTCGCGCACGAGCACGGGCGGGACCACGGGCTCGAAGCCCCGCTCCATCACAACGTCGAGCGCCCAACGCACCAGCGCGAGCTCGAGCAGCACGAGCGGGCCCTTCAGGTACGCGAAGCGCGAGCCGGACGTGCGCGCGCCGGCCTCCATGTCCACGAGGCCCCCGAGCAGCTCGAGGTGGTCGCGCCCCTCGCGCCCGGCCTCTCCCCACTCGCGCAGCACGGTGTCCTCGTCGGGAGCGCCGGGGTCGGGCAGGTTGGCGACGGACGCGAGGGCGGCCTGTAGCTCCTCGTCCACCTCCGCCACGGCCGTGCGCAGCTCCTTGACCCTGGCGCTGACCTCGCGCATGTCGGCGATCGCCTCGGAGGCGTCATCGCCGGAGCGTTTGGCCTCCGCGATGGCGTCGCTCGCGCGGTTCTGCGAGGCCTGAAGGCCCTCGACCTCGGGCAGCAGCTCACGCCGGCGCGCGTCAAGCTCCAGCACGCGGTCGAGCACCTCGGCGTGGCCCCGGCGGGCCAGTGCCGCACGGGCGGCGTCGGGATCGCGGCGGATCTGCTTGAGGTCGAGCACCGCGGGGCGGACCGCGGGCTACGGAGAGCCGGAGGAGCCGCCGCCCTCTGCAGCTTCCTGGCCCGAGTAGCGCTCGAGGAAGGCGGCCACCTTCTCCGCGTCCTCGCCGACGACGATGTTGGCGGGCATGATCGCGCCGGAGAAGCCGCCGTTGCGGATGGCGAAGAGGACGTCGTCGGCCTCGACCTTGCGCGTGTTGAAGTTCGGCCCGTTGGTGCGCTCGCCGCCGTCCACCTGGCCCTCGGGCTTGGAGCCGCGCGATGCCGCGGCGTCGAGCGTGTGGCAGCCGCTGCAGCGCTCGTTGAAGAGCTCCGCGCCCTCGCGCAGCGCCGTCTGGCTCTCCGGAACCTCGATCTCCTCGCCGCACCCGGCACCGACGGCGGCGAGGCCGGCGAGCGAGATGGCCAGGAGCGTCTTGGGGGCCCGGTGCACGGCGGCGCATATTATCCGGCGCCGTGCGACGCCACCTTCTCACGGTCTCGCTCGCCGCAACGGTCGCCCTCGCGGGCTGTGGAGGCGATGACGACGACGAGCCGGGCCGCACCGCGACCGTCGGCGTGGGGGCAGGCGTCCAGGTCGTCGGCGACGAGTACTCGTTCGACCCGGAGACGGTGATCGTGCCGGCCCAGGGCGGCCAGGCGGAGCTCGAGATCACGCTGGTGAACGGGGGCGCCCTGGCGCACAACCTGCGCGTCTTCCAGGGCGGCGACGAGATCGGCGGCACGCCCACCTTCCAGGGCGGGGAGACGCGCAGCGGCACGGTCACGCTCTCGCCGGGCAGCTACGAGATGATCTGCACCGTGGGCAACCACGAGCAGCTGGGCATGACCGGCACCCTCGAGGTCCGTTAGAGGACTTCGGCGCCTCCCGCAGAAACAAGGGTCGCTCCCGGCGGCGGCCGTGACGACCCCTCTACAGACGCGACGGACATGCGCCTTGGGTCGTCTCATTCGGCGGCGATTGATGGTCGCCGCCGGGGCACCCCCTCCTCCGTGCAAGGCGCGCTGCAACACTCCACACCAAGCGCGCGCCCTGTCACACTCACTCGTCTATGCGCGCAATCTGGAAGGGCACGATCTCCTTCGGGCTCGTGAACATCCCGGTCGCCCTCGGGATCGCCACGCAGCGCTCGGACCCGAAGTTCCGCACGCTCGACGCCGAGGCGCTGCAGCCCATCAAGCAGCAGATGTTCTCCCCCGCGCGCGGCGAGGTCATCTCCCGCGACGACACGGTGAAGGGCTACGAGTTCTCCAAGGACCGCTTCGTGGTGCTCAGCGACGAGGAGCTCGACAGCGTGGCGGTGGAGCGCCGCCGCAGCATCGACATCCTCGGCTTCGTGGAGGCCGGGGACGTCGACCCCGTCTACTACGACCGCACCTACTACCTCGAGCCCCAGGACAACGCGGACAAGCCCTACGCCCTCCTGCTCGAGGCGCTCACCGAGACCGGCAAGGCCGCCATCGGCAAGCTCGTGCTGTCGAGCAAGGAGCACCTCGTGCTCCTGCGTCCCGCCGGGCGCACGCTGGCCATCGAGCTCCTCTTCTACCCCGAGGACGTGCGCTCGAAGGCCGAGGTCGAGGAGCGCATGGAGGGCGTGAAGACCACGAAGGCCGAGCTGGAGATGGCGAAGCAGCTCGTGGACAGCCTCACCGAGCCGTTCGACGCCAAGGCCTACGAGAACGAGCACAAGCGCGAGCTGATGGCGCTGATCGAGCGCAAGCAGGCGGGCGAGACGATCGAGATCGCGCCCGAGGCGCCCGCCCAGGCCGAGCCGGTGCCCGATCTCATGAGCGCGCTGAAGGCAAGCCTCGAGCAGGCCAAGGGCGACGACGGCAAGCCGGCCAAGAAGCCGCGCGCGAAGGCGGGCTCCAACGGGTCCGCCAAGAAGGCGCCGGCCAAGAAGCGCGCGAAGTCGAAGTCCTAGCCGTCCGGCAGCTTCTTGGCGAGACGGACGAGCGTGCCCGCGCGCGAGGGGTGCACCTGCACCTCGTCCATCATCTCGTTCATGAAGGCGAGCCCCCGGCCGCGCTCTGGAAGGTCACCGCGAGGATCCACGCGCGGGACGAACATGCCGCTGTCGTGCACGCAGAGGACGAGCGAGTCGTCCTCGACGGTGGCCCACAGGTCGATCGTGTCGCCGGGCTGTGAGCCGTGCTCGATGGCGTTGGCCACCGCCTCGCCGAAGGCGCTCTTGATCGCATAGCGCGACTCCTCGGCGAAGCCGGCGGCGGCCGCGGCGCCTTCGGCGAAGTCGCGGACATCGGGCATGCGCGCGAAGTTCGCGTCGATCTCGAGCTCTCGTTCCGTGAACCGTGCCGCGCTCATTACGGTTCGTGTTATCGCACGATGACCGGATCCTCCGACACCGCCGCCTATCGCGACGCCATGGGCTCGTTCGCCACGGGCGTCGCCGTGGTCACGAGCGTTGGCGAGAACGGACCCTCCGGGCTCACCGCGAGCGCCATCTGCTCGCTCTCGATCGACCCGCTGCTGATGCTCGTCTGCCTCGACCGGGGCTCACGCACCCTGCGCGCCATCGAGCACTCCGGCCGGCTCGGCGTGAACGTGCTCGCCGGCGGCCAGGAGGAGCTTGCGCGCGGGTTCGCCCTGAAAGGGCCGGAGCACGAGAAGTTCCACGGCGTGGGCTGGACGGATCGCGCCGGCGTGCCGCTGCTCGACGGCGTCGTGGCGTGGCTCGCCGGCGACGTGACCGAGCTGCTGCCCGGCGGCGACCACCTCATCGCCGTGGTCGCGGTGACGCACGTGGAGGCGCCGGGGGGCCACCCGCTCGTGTACTTCCACGGCCGCTTCCGGGGGCTGGACCCGGACGCTTCGGGCGGATAGCGTCGGCGCGTGAGTGCCGACGAGTACCGCGCCGCCAGCCACGCCCAGTGGGAGGGCGCCGCGGAAGCGTGGGAGCGCAATGCCGAGCGCCTCGACGCGGGGGGCGGCGCCGGTCGCGCCGCGGAATGGGTGCTGGAGGCGGCCGGCCTCGAGGCCGGAGCCGACGTTCTCGAGCTGGCGTGCGGCCCTGCCGGCGTGGGGCTCGCGGCGGCCGAGCGGGTGGGCCGCGGCGGGCACGTGCTGTGCACCGACTTCGCGGCCCCCATGGTGGAGGCGGCGGCGCGCCGAGCGCAGGAGCGCGGGCTGGACAACGTCGACGCGCGCGTGCTCGACGCCGAGCGGATGGAGCTCCCCGATGGCACGTTCGACGCCGTGATCTGCCGCTTCGGCTACATGCTCATGGCCGATCCCCCGGCCGCGCTGGCCGAGACGCGGCGCGTGCTCGCCCCCGGCGGACGGGTGGCGCTGGCGGTGTGGGCGGAGGCGGACGCCAACCCGTGGATCGGCTCGTTCATGCGCCCGATCATGGAGCACTTCGACGCCCCGCCGCCCGCGCCGGGAGCGCCCGGGATCTTTTCCCTGGCCGATGCCGACCGCCTCACCGGGATGCTCCGCGACGCCGGCTTCGACGACGTGCACAGCGAGCGGCTGGAGGCCGTGGAGCGCCACGCCTCGGCCGACGCCTGGTGGGCGTTCACGTACGAGATGACGGCGCCGCTGCGCGGCCTGCTCGACTCGATGGGCGACGAGGATCGGGAGGCGGTTCGCGCGCGTGCATATGAGGCGGCCGCCGCCTTCGCCGACGGCGACACCCTCGCGTTGCCCTCGGCGGTGCGCGTGGCGTCGGCGCGACGGGCGGGTTAGGGGAGCAGCTCGGTCAGCTCCTCGAGCATCTGTTGCGGGTGCTCGAAGACATCGCCCCAGGTGTAGCGGCGGAAGTGGTCGCCCCGGGCGTAGGCCTCGCGCTCGCGCTTGCGGTCCTGCTCCCAGGAGTGGCGGCTGCTGTGGAAGGTGTAGGAGTCGAGCTCGACGGTGAGCTTCTGTTTGAGCCAGCGGCAATCCACCTTTTTGCTGCCGGCGTATTGGTTGGTCTCGTCCGGGAAGAGGAGGTTTGCCTCTTTGAGCCGTGCCAGGAACTTGCGTTCCAGGGCACTTAGGGAGACGTGGGTTTCTCCCCGCATGGCTCTGCGCAGCTTGTTGGCGCCGGGGCTCCCGGGGCGGTGGTCGAGCACCTGCTCCACCTGTCCCGGCGTGGTCCTGTAACGGCCCCGGGCCTCGTGGAAGGCGAGCGCCAGCTCCTCGTCATCGAGTCGCGCCGCGATGTCCACCAGCGTACGCGCCACGGTGGTGGTGGGGATGCTGTCGAAGGTCCATCTCTCGACGCGCCGGCAGCGGTGGGTGACGAGCCCCCCGACCCTGGAGTCGGTCAGCGCGCTGACCTCCGGCTCGGGCGCCCGCCTGCGCCGGACCAGCCCCATCCGGTAGGCGGCGGCCAGCCCGCTCAGCGCAGCGCCCTCACCGCAGGCCTTGACCGCGGCCATGTACGTCGCGTCGGTGCTCGGCGGACCCGCGCGATAGACGGCTCGGTACACCCGGACCAGCGCGCCCTTGAGCACCCGGCGGTCGATCTGGGGCGCGCTGATGCCGGCCTCGACCAGCTCCGCGCGGCTCGCGACACCGTACGAGCGCGCCGTCAAACCGGCGATCGTCTGCTCGACCGTGCGGAGTTGACCACCCATGCGGTGGCTAAGTCCGCACGGTGGCGAGGTTCGCCCCGCCCCCGGGGCTCCGCGCCGAGCCTCAGAGGCCGCCGCTCTGCACGGCGCGCAGCACCAGCGTGACGATCAGGAGCGTGCCGATGGTCATCACGCCCATCTCGCGCAGCACGACCGCCCGGGCCACCCGGCGCTTCTCCTCGTCGGGGAGCGCCTCGACGTCGTCGTGCTCGGCCAGCACCTGCTGGGCGGCGCCGGCGCGCATGCCCTCGGCGAAGAGAGTCACCACCAGCGGCGCGATGCCGTAGACCACGTGCAGGCCGTCCGGCGCGCGCATGCCGCGTGCGAAGAGGATGAAGCCGAGCACCGCCTGGACCACCACGACAGCCTGCGCCACCCGCAGCAGGTACCAGAAGGCCACCGACGGCTCACGCCGCAGCCAGGCCACCCCGCCCCACCCGGCGGCGAGCAGGTTGAAGGCCAGGACGGAGATGCCCACGACGGCGTGGACGCTGCTCACAACGCGACACCTCGCACTATGTGGCAGCGTGTCACAAACCGGTATATAACCCGCGCACCCCGCGATGCTGAAGAGCTATCTCCCAGCCCTCGTATTCCTCTTCCTGGGCCTGATCACGGGCACGGCCTTCACCCTCCTCAACCGCGTCCTGGGTCCCAAGGGCAAGGGCGCCGCGCGCGAGAAGGTCAAGCACGAGCCGTACGAGTGCGGCCTGCCGTCGGAGGTCACGAAGACCTTCCGCTTCGGCATCAGCTTCTACCTCATCGCGATGCTCTTCATCCTGTTCGACATCGAGGTGGTCTTCCTCTACCCCGTTGCGGTGCAGCTGGAGGCGTTCGGCGTGTTCGCGCTCGTGGAGACGATCGTCTTCATCGCCCTGCTGCTCGTCGCGTTCATCTTCGTCTGGCGGAGGGGAGCCCTCGATTGGAAGTGACCCGCCACAAGGCCGGCGGCGGCGAGTTCCGCGCGCGCGGGCTGCGCGCCCAGCAGATGCTGCGCGGGCAGCTCGAGGACCGCGACCTTGACGAGTTCGTGGAGGAGCGCGTGATGCTCACCACCCTCGAGAAGGCGCAGAACTGGGCGCGCAAGAACGCCATGTGGCCGCTGGGCTTCGGGCTGGCCTGCTGCGCGATCGAGATGATCACCGTGATCGGCTCGCCGCGCAACGACATCTCGCGCTTCGGGGCCGAGGTGGTGCGCGCCTCCCCCCGCCAGGCCGACATGATCATCCTGAGCGGCCGGGTGTCGATCAAGATGGCGCCGGTCATCCGCCGCATCTACGACCAGATGCTCGAGCCCAAGTGGGTGATCTCGATGGGCGCGTGCGCATCGAGCGCGGGAATGTTCAACAACTACGCGCTGGTCCAGGGCGCCGACAAGTTCCTGCCGGTGGACGTGTACATCCCGGGCTGCCCGCCGCGCCCCGAGGCGCTGATCTACGGCGTCATGAAGCTCCAGAAGCTGGTCGAGCAGAACCCGGACATGGGCTGGCGCGAGCGTTACAAGGCAGAGGGGACCGAGGAAATTGCCTGATGCCACGGGCTTGGAGCTCATCGCCCAGGGCGTGCGCGAACGCCACGGCGACGACGCGGTGGTGGGCACCTCGTACTTCCGCGAGCAGGCAACCCTCGACGTCAAGCCGGCGTCGGTGAAGGACGTCATCGCCGGCCTGCGCGGCGAGTTCGAGTTCCTCGCCAGCGTGCACGGCTGCGACTACCTCCCCGAGGAGCCGCGCCTGGGCATCCACTATCAGCTGCTGAGCATGGTCCGCCTCGACCGCCTGAACGTGAGGACGCGCGTCGGCGTCGAGGCGCCCGAGGTGCCCTCGATCGTCGAGCTCTACCCCGGCGCCGACCACCAGGAGCGCGAGGTGTTCGACATGTTCGGCGTGGTGTTCGACGGGCACCCCGACCTGCGCCGCATCCTCATGCCCGAGGACTACGAGGGCTTCCCCCAGCGGCGCGACTTCCCGATGGGCGGCGAGCCGGTGCTGTTCACCTTCAACGAGCACGAGACACCGCGCTGGTATGACTGACCGCCCCACCGACGTCCCCTACCGCGAGCGGGAGAAGTCGGTCACGCTCGAGCGGCTCGACCAGCCGGACCTTCCGATCGAGGGCACCGAGCTGGAGCACGAGACCGACCTCTTCACCATCAACATGGGGCCGCACCACCCGGCCACGCACGGGGTGCTGCGGCTGCTGCTCACGCTGCAGGGCGAGGTGGTGCGCGAGCTCACGCCGCTGATCGGCTACGTGCACACCGGCATCGAGAAGAGCTGCGAGGACCAGGCCTACTGGAAGGTCATCCCGTTCGTCGAGCGGATGGACTACCTCTCCTACTACTTCAACATGGGGGCCTACTGCATGGCCGTCGAGAAGCTGCTCGACGTCGAGGTGCCCCCGCGCGCGGAGTACCTGCGGGTGATCCACTGGGAGCTCAACCGGATCGCCAGCCACCTGTTCTGGGTGGCCACCTCGATGCTCGACGTGGGGGCCGTCACGTTCCTGTGGTGGGGCTGCCGCGAGCGCGACTACGTGCTCGACCTGTTCGAGATGTCCAGCGGCCAGCGGCTGCACACGCGCTACTTCCAGGTGGGCGGCGTGGTGGAGGACATCCCGCCCGGGTTCGAGGCCAAGGTGCGCGAGTTCTGCACGATGCTGCCCAAGCGCCTCGACCAGTACGAGGCCGTGCTGGACAAGAACGAGATCTTCCTGCAGCGCATGAAGGGCGTCGGGGTGGTGGACGAGGAGACCCTGCTCGGGCTGGGCGTCACCGGGCCGCTGCTGCGCGCCACCGGCAACCCGTGGGACATGCGCAAGGCCATGCCCTACTCCGCCTACGAGGACTTCGACTTCAAGATCCCGGTGGGCACGGTGGGCGACAACTACGACCGCTACCGCGTGCGCATGGCCGAGATGCGCGAGTCGTGCCGGATCGTGGAGCAGGCGCTGGACGGCCTCCCGGAGGGCGACTGGATCACCGACGACCGCAAGGTCGCCCTGCCGCCGCGCCACGAGCTGGCCACCTCGATGGAGGCGCTCATCCACCACTTCAAGCTCGTGACCGAGGGCATGCGCGTGCCGCCGGGCGAGGTGTACGTGCCGGTGGAGTCGCCGCGCGGCGAGCTGGGCTGCTTCGTGGTCTCGGACGGCTCGGCCAAGCCCGCCCGCGTGCACATGCGCGACCCGAGCTTCGTGAACCTCCAGGCGCTCAAGCCGATGGGCGAGGGTGGCCTGATCGCGGACCTGATCGCCTGCATCGCCATGCTCGACCCGATCCTCGGCGGCATCGACAGGTGACCGGCCCGCACTTCGGCGACGAGGGCTACCTCGGTCCCATGAGCGGGCGCCCGTCGCGACTTCGCGGCTGGGACGAGCCGGCCGACCTCGGCAAGGACCCGGCTGTCATCCCGGACCTGGCGGAGATCGACGTGCCCGACGAGCTGCGGCGCGAGATCGAGGCGCACATGGCCAGGTACCCGGATCGTCACTCCGCGACGCTGCCCGCGCTGGGGGCGGCGCAGAAGCGTCACGGCTGGTGCTCGCCGCTCGCGATCTCGCAGGTGGCCGCCGTCATGCGCGTGACGCCCGCCTACCTCTCGAGCGTGGCCACCTTCTACGACATGCTGCGCACCGAGCCCACGGGCAGCCGCTACGTGTACGTGTGCACGAGCGTGTCGTGCTGCCTGCGCGACGCCAAGGGCGTGTACGACGCCATCGCCGAGGCCGCGACCGCCCTCGGCGTGGAGGGCGTGGAGATTCGCGAGTTCGAGTGCCTCGGCGCCTGCGACATGGCGCCCATGGCGTCGGTCGACGGCCGCTACGTAGGCCCGCTGGCGAGGTCCGACGCGCCCGAGATCGCGCTCGCGGTCAAGGAGGGGCGCGACGTGCTTCCCGGCCGCGGCCTCGAGGGCTCCGACTACCGCCTGCCCTGGGAGGACGGGCCGCGGGGGAACGAGGAGCCCGAGGCGTGACCGAGACCCGCCTGCTCCTGGAGCACATCGACGAGCCCGGCCTCGCCACCATCGACGGCTATGAGCGCCTGGGCGGGTACGGCGACCGCCTGCGCCGGGCGCTGACGGAGTTCGAGCCGGAGCAGCTCGTGGAGGAGCTCGAGTCCTCGGGACTGCGCGGCCGCGGCGGCGCCGGCTTCTCCATGGGCAAGAAGGCGAGCTTCATCCCCCACGGCTCGATGGACACGTACCTCTGCTGCAACGCGGACGAGTCCGAGCCCGGCACCTTCAAGGACCGGCTGCTGATGCAGAAGAACCCACATCTGCTGATCGAGGGGATCATCACCGCCGCCTACGCCGTCGGCGCCACCAAGGCGTTCATCTTCATCCGCGGCGAGTACAGCCACCAGGCCGACGTGCTCGACAGGGCGCTGGCCGAGGCCCAGGAGCGCGGCTACGTGGGAGAGCGCATCCTCGGCACGAGGTTCTCGCTCTCGCTGGTGGTGCACCGCGGGCAGGGCGCCTACATCTGCGGCGAGGAGACCGCCCTGCTCGACGGGCTCGAGGGCAAGCGCGGCAACCCCCGGCTAAAGCCGCCGTTCCCGGCCAACCAGGGCCTCTATCAGGGCCCCACGCTCATCAACAACGTCGAGACGCTCTGCAACGTGCCGCTGGTCGCGGAGAAGGGGGCGGACTGGTACCGCCGCAACGGCACGGAGAAGTCGCCCGGCACGAAGGTCGTGTCGGTGTCGGGCAACGTGCAGCGGCCGGGCAACTACGAGGTCGCGCTGGGCATCCCCGCGCGCGAGATCATCTTCGGCCTGGCCGGAGGGCCGCCGGAGGGCCGGCGGGTGAAGTGCTGGTTCCCGGGCGGGTCGTCGGCGCCGGTGCTCACCGAGGAGCACCTCGACCTCGCCTACGACTTCGAGACGATGGCGGAGGCGGGCTCGATGCTCGGGTCCGGCGCGATCATCGTGGTGGACGACTCGATCCCGCTGGTGTCCGTGGCGCTGCGCCTGGCCGAGTTCTACCGGCACGAGTCGTGTGGAAAGTGCTCGCCCTGCCGGGAGGGCACGAACTGGAGCGTGAAGCTGCTGGCGCGCATGGACTCGGGCGAGGCCACGCCGATGGACATCGAGATCCTCGCCTCGGTCCAGCAGAACATCATGGGCAACTGCCTGTGCGTGCTCGGAGACTCGATGGCCATGCCGCTGTCCTCGATGGTCAAGTACTTCCGCGAGGAGTTCGAGGAGCACATCGAGCGCGCGCGCGAGCGCTCCGAGCTGGCCATCGGGGCGGCCTAGTGCCGCGCCCCGAGAAGAGGTGGGTCACGTTCGAGATCGACGGCCGCGAGGTGCGCGCGCCGGAGGGCTCGATGCTCGTGGACGCCGCCAAATACGGCGACGTCGAGATCCCGGTGTTCTGCTACGAGCCCAAGCTCGGCGCGCCGGTGGGCGCGTGCCGCATGTGCCTGGTCGAGGTGGAGGGCATCCCGAAGCTGCAGACCGGCTGCTCCACGCCTGTGAAGGACGGCATGGTGGTGTCCACGCTGTCGGACCAGGTGAAGACGGCGCAGGAGGCGGTGGTCGAGTTCCTGCTCGTGAACCACCCCCTCGACTGCCCGGTGTGCGACAAGGGCGGCGAGTGCCCGCTGCAGGACATCACCATGGGCTGGGGCCCGGGCCGCTCGCGCTTCATCGAGCCCAAGCGCCACTTCAAGAAGCCCGTCGAGCTGTCGCCGCTCGTGGCCATCGACCGCGAGCGCTGCATCCTCTGCTACCGCTGCGTGCGCTTCTCGCAGGAGGTGTCCGAGGACTACCAGCTCGTCTTCCTCGAGCGCGGTGACCACACCTTCGTGGGCACCCACGACGGGCACCCCTACGTGGGCCCGTTCAGCGGCAACATCATCGAGCTCTGCCCGGTGGGCGCCCTCACCTCCAGTGCCTACCGCTTCCGCGCACGGCCGTGGGACGTGGAGGAGGCCGGCTCGATCTGCACGATGTGCCCGAGCCAGTGCAACGTGCAGTTCACGGTTCGCGACGACGCCCGCATCCTGCGCGTGATGGCGCGCGACAACGAGGACGTGGACGACGGCTGGCTCTGCGACCGCGGCCGCTTCGGCTACCAGGCAATCCACTCCGAGGAGCGCATCACCCGGCCACTGCTCAACGAGGGCGGCTCGCTGCGGCCCGTGTCGTGGGAGAAGGCGCTGGAGGCGGCCGCCTCCGGGCTGAGGCGTGCGGGCGCCGGCACGGCCGCGCTCGCGGGCGGCGAGTCCACCAACGAGGAGGGCTTCCTGCTGCAGCGGCTGCTGCGCGACGCGCTGCACTCGCCGCACGTGGACTCGCGTGCCGGCGGCGCGCTTGACGCGCCGCACGCCCGCGCGCTCGCCGCTCCCGAGCTGTCGGTGCCGGTCTGGGACGTGGACAACGCGGGCGCGATCCTCGTGGTGGACACCGAGCTGGTTGATGAGGCGCCGATCGTGGACCTGCGCGTGCGCAAGGCCGCGCGGCGCAGCCGCGCGAAGGTGGTGGTGGCCACCAGCCGCCCTGGGACGCTCGACCCGAACGCCGACGCCGTGCTGCGCTTCTCACCCGGCGCGGTGGAGGCGGCGCTCGCCGCGCTGGCGGGCGGGGGCGAGGACGAGGACCTGGCCCGCCGCGCGGGCGCCGACGCCGGAGCGATCCGCGAGGCGGCCGCCCTTCTGCGCGACGCCGGCCCAGTGGTGGTCATCTGGAGCGAGCGCATCTCCCACGGCGAGCGCGGCAGCCAGGCGCTGGCCGCTCTGCTCTCGCTGGCGCGCGGGCTGGGCCTGGCGGGCACGCCCGGCGCCGGGCTGCTCGAGATCCCCGCGGGCACCAACGGCCGCGGCCTGCGCGAGGTGGGCTGCCTGCCCAGCCTCGGCCCGGGGCTGGCGGACGCGCCCGAGGCCGGGCGCTCGGCGCCGGACATCGCCCGGGGCCTGGCCGAGGGCGGGCTCAGCGCTCTCGTGCTCCTGCACGCGGACCCTCTGCGCACCCACCCCGACCGCGCCGGCTGGGAGCGCGCGCTCGACAGCGCCGACACGGTGGTCTGCTTCTCGGACTTCCTGACGGAGTCGGCCCGCCGGGCCGACGTCGTCTTCCCCGCCGAGGCCTACGCCGAGAAGGAGGGCACGGTCACGCATCCCGACGGCCGGCTGCAGCGGCTGCGCCAGGCCATCGGGCGTCCGGGTGAGGTGCGCGCGAGCCGGCAGGTGCTGGCGGACCTGTGCGACCGCCTCGGCGCCGAGGCGGCGCCCGACGTCAGCGCTCAGATGTTCGAAGCGGTGCCGTTCTACGCCGGGCTCACGCTGGAGGAGATCGGCGGGCGGGGCGTGCGCTGGCAGGAGCGCGAGGCCGCCGCGCGGGTCCCCGCCGCCGAGCACGCGGACGAGGCGCTCGAGACTCCGCCCGAGCCGGCCGGCGGCCTGCGACTGGGCACCCGGCGCTCGCTGTGGGCCGCGCGCGAGACCGAGCACTCCCCGGTGCTGCGCTTCCTCGCACCCGGCCAGCGCGCCGAGCTCGCGCCTGAGGACGCCCGGCGGCTGGGCATCGCCGCGGGCGACCGCGTGCTGGTGTCGGTCAACGGGACGAGCGTGCAGGCCACCGCGGCGCTGCGGGCGGCCATGCCGGAGGGCACCGTCTTCCTGGTCGAGGGCACCGCGACCGACAACCCCAACGTCCTCACGCAGCGGTCGGTGGAGGTGCGCAGGGCGTGACGTTCGCGGCGCTCCCCCTCGCTGAGGTCGGCTTCGCCGAGGACACCTGGATCCAGATCGTGAAGTCGCTCGTGATCTTCGCGTTCGTGCTCCAGGTCGTCCCGCTCATCCTGCTGCTCGAGCGCAAGCTGCTCGGCCGCTTCCAGTCGCGCTACGGCCCCAACCGCGTGGGCCCCTACGGCCTGCTGCAGCCGCTGGCCGACGTGCTCAAGCTGCTGTCCAAGGAGCACTCGACGCCCAAGACCGCGGTGCCGTGGATGATGGCCGTGGCCCCGGTGATCTCGATCTTCACCGCGGTCGCCGTGCTCGCGATCATCCCGTTCGGCGAGCGCGGCTTCTGGGGCGACTCGTTCGGCCTCTACGGCATCGACGTCTCGATCGGGATCCTCTACTTCTTCGCCTTCGGCTCCTTGGCCTCCTACGGGCTCATGCTCGGCGGCTGGTCGTCGGGCTCGAAGTACTCCTTCCTCGGGGCCATGCGCTCGGCGGCGCAGCTCATCTCCTACGAGGTGGCCATCGGGCTGTCGCTGCTCGGCGTGGCCATGCAGGCCGGATCGCTCTCGCTCACCGAGATCGTGGCCGCGCAGGACCAGCTCTGGTTCGCGGTGCCGCAGTTCGCCGGCTTCATGATCTTCCTCGTGGCCGGCTTTGCCGAGACCGCGCGCGCCCCGTTCGACATGCCCGAGGCGGACGCCGAGATCGTCGCGGGCTACAACACCGAGTACGGCGGGATGCGCTTCGGCTCGTTCTTCATGGCCGAGTACATCGAGATGCTGATCATCGCGGGCATCGCCACCGCCTGCTTCCTGGGCGGCTGGCACGGCCCCGGCCCCGACGCGCTCGGCCCGCTCTGGGTGCTCCTGAAGATGTTCGCCTTCGTCCTGCTCTTCATCTGGATCCGAGCCACCCTGCCGCGCCTGCGCTACGACCAGCTGATGTCGTTCGGATGGAAGGTGCTGCTGCCCCTGGCGACCCTCAACGTCCTCGTGACCGCGATCTTGGTGGTGACCACATAGATGACTGAACGCTGGCAACCGGCCGACGCCGACGTGGTGGAGGTCCAGCGCGGGCCCGAGCCCGGCGGCCTCGGCGGCGCCTACCGCACCTTCGGCATGACCCTGCGCGGCCTGCGCACCACGCTCGGCCGCCTGGCGGAAGAGCCGGTGACCGTGGAGTACCCGGAGGAGAAGACGCCGGTGTACCCGCGCTTCCGCGGCCGCCACAAGCTCCAGCGCTTCGAGGACTCGGGGCTGGAGAAGTGCGTGGGCTGCTCGCTCTGCGTTGCGGCCTGCCCCGCCGACTGCATCCGCGTGGTGGCGGCCGAGAACACGCCGGACCACCAGGTCTCGGCCGGCGAGCGCTACGCCGCGGTCTACGAGATCAACATGACGCGCTGCATCTTCTGCGGCTACTGCGAGCTGGCGTGCCCGTTCGACGCGATCACGATGGGCAACGACTACGAGCTGGCCGACTACGAGCGCTCCGACCTCATCTTCACGAAGGAGATGCTCCTCGCCGACTCGATCGAGAAGACTCCGCTGCGGCGAGAGGGCGAGTAGCGGCGACCCATGTGGTTCGAGCAGGTCATGTTCTTCTTCGCCGCGCTGCTCGCCGTGGCGGGCGCGCTCGGCGTCGTGGTCCTGCGCAACCCCTTCTACTCGGTGCTCGCGCTCGTGGGGCACCTGTTCGCGCTGGCCATCCTCTTCCTGCTGCTGTCGGCGGAGTTCCTGGCCGCGGCGCAGGTGGTGGTGTACGCGGGAGCCGTGATGGTGCTGTACGTGTTCGTGGTGGCCTACGTCGGAGGCATCGAGGAGGCCGTGGCCGACGACAGCGCCCCGCGGCGGCTCGGGCCGCTGTTCGCCGCCGCGCTGTTCGTGGAGCTGTGCTTCGCGATCGTCGGCACCGGCCTCGGCGCCATCGACACTCGCGGCGCCGAGACCGGCGAGGGCTTCGGCTCTCCGGGCCAGATCGGCGAGCTGCTGCTGTCGAAGTTCCTCATCCCGTTCGAGGCGGCCTCGTTCCTTCTGCTGATCGCAGCGGTGGGCGCCGTGCTGCTGGCGCGGCGGCGGCGGGGACTCGAAGAGATGGGCGGCGCCTGATGGACCTCGTCTGGTTCGTCGTCCTCTCCGCCTTCATCTTCTGCATCGGCGCGGCCGGCGTGCTCACGCGGCGCAACCCGCTCGTGATCCTGCTCTGCCTCGAGCTGATGCTCAACGCCGGCAACCTGGCGCTCGTTGCCTTCTCGAAGATGCACGGCGTGGGCGACGGCCAGGTGTTCGCCCTGATCGTGATGGTCGTGGCCGCGTGCGAGGTGGTCATCGGGCTCGGCCTGATCGTGGCCATGTACCGCCGCCGCCTGCCCATCGACGTCGACCAGATGAGCGAGCTGCGCGGATGACCGCCGCCCAGACCTTCGGCTGGCTGATCCTGGCGTTCCCGCTGCTCGGGACGCTCGTGATCGCCTTCGGCTGGCGCGCGCTGCCCGGCCGCTCGGCGGGCTGGATCGGCACGGGCGCGATCGCGCTGGCGTTCCTCTCGGCGGTGGGCGCGCTTGTCTCGATCCAGGGGCTGGGCGAGGAGGAGCGGGCCGTGACCGCGAGCGCCTTCGCCTACGCGGAGACCGCCGGGTTCAGCGTGGACTTCGGGATCCTGGTGGACCCGCTGTCGGTGTTCATGTGCCTCGTGGTGGCAGGCGTCTCGTCGCTCATCCACCTCTACTCGGTGTCCTACCTCAGCTCCGACGAGGGCTACGCGCGCTACTTCGCCTACCTCAACTTCTTCGTGCTCTCGATGCTGCTGCTGGTGCTGGCGGGCAACCTCGTGCTGCTCATCGTTGGCTGGGCGTTCGTGGGCGCGGCGTCGTACCTGCTGATCTCGTTCTGGTACCGGCGCCAGACCGCGGTGTACGCCGGCATCAAGGCGTTCGTGATCAACGTGATCGGCGACGTGGGCCTGGTGGTGGCGGCGTTCCTGCTCTTCAACGAGACCGGCGCGCTGGACTACGCGGGCGTCTTCGAGGGCGCGCGCGAGGGCTTCTCCACCAACGACGGCACGCTGGTCGCAGCCTGCCTGCTGCTGCTCGTGGGCGCGTTCGCCAAGTCGGCTCAGCTGCCGCTGCACACCTGGCTGCCGGACGCCATGGAGGGCCCCACCCCGGTCTCGGCGCTCATCCACGCCGCCACCATGGTCACGGCGGGCGTGTACCTCATCGCGCGCACGCACCCGCTGTTCGAGCTGGCGCCGGCGGCCGCCGACGTGGCGGCCATCATCGGCCTGGCCACGGTGATCTTCGCCGCCACGGTGGCGCTCGTGGTCACCGACCTCAAGCGGATCATCGCCTACTCCACGATCTCGCAGATCGGCTACATGATCCTGGGCGTCTCGATCTTCGCCTACGGCGCGGGGCTGTTCCACCTCATGACGCACGCATTCTTCAAGGCGCTGCTGTTCATGGGCGCGGGCTCGGTGATCGGCGCGATGGGCGGCGTCCAGTCGATCGATCGCATGGGCGGCTTCCGCAAGGCAATGCCGTTCACGTTCATCACGTTCACGATCGGCGCGCTCGCGCTCGCGGGCTTCCCGCTGATGTCCGGGTTCTTCTCGAAGGACGAGATCGTCGCCTTCACCTTCAACCGCGGCGGGCTCTACGTGCTCATGGGAATCGGCGCCTACCTCGCGGCGCTGCTCACCGCCTTCTACGCGTTCCGGATGGTGTTCCGCGTGTTCTGGGGCGAGCCGGTGCCCGAGGCGCGCGAGCTCGAACAGGGGCACCTGGCCCACCACGACCCGGCCAACCCGATGACGGGCGAGGCCGAGGACTCAGATGTCGGCTTCCCCGGCCCCGAGCACCACATCGCGGAGCGCGAGGCGCCGATGCGCGCGGCCATGGGCGCGCTCGCGGTGCTGTCGGTGCTGGGCGGCCTGGTGGCCATCCCGGGCGTCACCGACACGCTCGAGCACTTCCTCGAGCCTACGTTCGCCGAGTCGGCCGGCTTCCACGAGCATCCCTCCACCGGCGCCGAGGTGCTCGGCCTGGTGGTGGGAGGTCTCATCGCGATCGCCGGCATCGCGGGCGCCTGGGCCGTGTACCTGCGCAGGCCGGGGGTGTCGCTCGAGCTGCGCGACCGCTTCCGCGCCGTGCACGGCTTCCTCGAGCGCAAGTGGTGGTTCGACGAGCTCTACGACGCCGTGTTCGTCCGGCCCGCCGCCACGGCCGGCCGCATCGGCAACTCGGTCATCGAGAGCGCCCTCGTGCAGGGCGTGATAGTGGGCGGCGCCACCGGCGTGGTGCGCGCCGGCACCTCGTTCGCCCGCGCCATCCAGTCCGGCTACGTGCGCGCATACGCGCTGCTGCTGTTCATGGGGCTCTTCGCCCTGGCCCTCTACTTCCTGATCGTGAGCTCCTGATGCTCGACATCCCGCTCAGCGTCCCGCTGTTCCTGCCGTTCGCGGCGGGGCTCGCGGGCATGTTCGCGCCGAAGGTCGCGCGCTGGCTCGTGCTCGCGGCGTCGGCGGGAGTGCTCCTCTACTTCATCGCCATGCTCGCCGACTTCGACTCGGGCGGCGGCCTGCACTACGTGACCGACGAGACCTGGATCGAGGAGCTGGGCGTGCACTACGCGCTCGGCGTCGACGGGCTCAACATCTTCCTCGTGGGGCTCACCGCGCTGCTGTGGACGGCGGCCGTGGGCTGGGCGGCCGCGCGGGAATGGGACCGGCCGCAGCACTTCTTCTTCCACCTGGGACTGGCCGAGACGGCCGTGCTCGGCGCCTTCCTCGCCCAGGACCTCGCGCTGTTCGTCGTCTTCTTCGACCTGATGCTCGTGCCGTTCTACTTCCTGGTGGGCATCTGGGGCGAGGGCGACCGCGTGCGCGCCACCACCAAGCTCGTGATCTACACGCTCGCCGGGTCGCTCCTCATGCTGGCCGGCGCGGTGGCGCTGGGCGTGCTCTCCACACCGGAGGGCGGTGCGATCTCGTTCCTGTTCTCCGACCTCGAGCAGCGCACGACCGAGGCCGGCACCCAGTACTGGATCTTCGCGCTGTTCGCGCTCGCGTTCCTCGTCAAGGCTCCGGCGTTCCCGCTGCACGGCTGGATGCCCGACGCCTACCGGGCCACGCCGATCCCGGTTCTGGTGCTGCTGTCGGCCGTGCTGTCGAAGGTCGGCGTGTACGCGTTCCTCAAGATCGTGCTGCCGATCCTGCCGGAAGCCTCGCACCACTTCCAGGAGATCCTCATCGCCATCGCGGTGGTGTCCATCCTCTACGGCTCCGTGCTCGCGTTCTCGCAGGACGAGGCGCGCCTGGTGGTGGGCTACTCGTCGATCGCGCAGCTCGGCTTCATCGTGCTCGGGATCTTCTCGCTCGACCAGAAGGGCGCCCAGGGCGCGCTCATGCAGATGGTCAACCACGGGCTGGTGGCGGCGGCGCTGTTCTTCATCATCGCCGTGCTGGGGGCGCGAGCCGGCGGCTCGGAGTCGCTCGAGCGGATGGGCGGCATCGCGCTGCGGGCGCCTGTGCTGGCCGCGCTGTTCCTGGTCGTCTCCCTGGCCACGCTGGCCATGCCCGGCACGCCCAACTTCGTGGGCGAGATCCTGATCCTCTTCGGCGTCTTGGAGCAGAAGCTCGTGTGGGGCGTCGTGGCCAGCACGGGCGTGGTGCTGGCCGCCGTGTACATGATCCGGATGTTCCAGCGGGCCATGCACAACCGCGCCGGGCCGGCTGTCGAGTCGCGTGAGATCGGGCGGCTCGGGCTCGGCGTGCTCGCGCCGCTCACCGCGATCATCGTGGCGCTGGGCGTGTACCCCCAGCTCATCCTCGAGCGCACCGAGCCGGCGACCGAGGCCAAGACCGCCGAGGCGCGCGCGCTCGCGGTGCCACCGCCGCCCGCCGCGGCCGAGGGCGCCGTGCCGCAGGGGCGTCCGTTCCTGCCGCCGGGCGCGGAGGGGCTGCCGCCCGGAGCCGTGCCGCCGCAGGGCCAGGTGCCTCAGGGGCAGGGGCCGCAGGGGCAGGTGCCTGTCCCGTGAGCCTGCTCGCCCAGATCCAGGCGCCGGAGATCGACTACCAGGGCATCTCGCCGCTGTTCGCGCTCGTGGGCGGCACGGTGGTCGTGCTGATGGTGGGCCTGCTGCGCCCGGCCGCCGTGCAGCGCGTCGTGGTCCCCGCGCTCACCATCGTCACGCTCGCCGCCGCCGCCGGGCTCACGATCTGGAACTGGCAGCCCGGCGACGTCGAGCCGATCATCGAGAACGCGCTGGCCGTGGACGCGCTGGCGCTCGGGCTCGCCATGCTGTTCTACGTCTCGGGGCTCGCGGCGGTGGTGCTGTCGGTGCGCTCCGACGCTGTGCGCGAAGCCGGCGCGGGCGAGTACCACGCGCTGCTGCTGGGATCGATCACCGGCATGGTCGTGCTCGCATCCGCCGAGAACCTGATCACGCTCTTCATCGGGATCGAGCTGCTGTCGATTCCGCTGTACGTGCTCTGCGCGGCGCGGGTGCGCTCCGCTCCCTCGCTCGAGGCGGGGCTGAAGTACCTCATCGTGGGATCGGTCGGCTCGGCCACGCTGCTCTACGGGCTCGCGCTGATCTTCGGCGCCACCGGCGCCACGGACTTCGATGCGATCGCGGCGGCCATCGGCGCGTCCGACGGCGTCTCGGTCACCGACCCGCTGCTGCTCACCGGCATCGCGCTCTCGCTCACCGGGCTCGCCTTCAAGGCGTCGGTCGCGCCGTTCCACCAGTGGACGCCCGACGTCTACCAGGGCGCCCCCACCCCCATCACCGCGTTCATGGCGGTCGCCACCAAGGCGGCCGCGTTCGCCATCTTCCTGCGGCTGCTCGACCACGCGCTGGTGACCTCGCAGGTCGAGTGGGGCCCGGCGCTGTTCGCCCTCGCCTGCGTGACGATCGTGATCGGCAACGTGGGCGCCATCGCCCAGAGCTCGCTCAAGCGCATGCTCGCGTGGTCCGGCGTGGCGCAGGCGGGATACCTGCTCGCGGGCGTGGTGGTGGGCACGCGCCTGGGCCTGCAGGCCACCGCCTTCTACCTCGCCGTCTACCTGCTGATGAACATCGCGGCGTTCGCGGTGGTCATCGCGCGGGAGCGCGTGTCCGAGCACGGCGACGACATCCGCTCCCTCGACGGCCTGGGCCGCGCCGCGCCGCTGCTGGCCTGGCCGATGACCATCGCCATGCTGGCCCTGGCCGGCATCCCGGGCACGGCAGGCTTCATCGGCAAGTTCTATCTGATCGACGCCTCCGTGGCGGGCGAGTACGAATGGATGGGCATCGCCATCGTCGTGGGCTCGATGATCTCCCTCGTCTACTACCTGCGGGTACTCGCCGTGATGTGGATGGGGCCCTTCGAGATCGAGCTTCCCGGGCCGCTGCGCCGCCGCGTCAAGCCCGTGGGCGGCTGGTCGCCCGAGGCGGATCCGCGGGCGCAGCCGGAGGTCGTGGCGGTGGCCGTGATCGCCGCCGCGGCCACGATCTTCCTCGGGATCTGGCCGGACCCGCTGTTCGACCTCGCCCGCGACGTGGGCACGTCGCTGTCGAGCCTGCGCTGACGCAGGGCGGAGATGCCGAAGCGCTGATCTGCCGAGCTTGCCGTGTAGCTCCGACGGGTGTACGGTCGATGGCGAAGGGCTCGCCATGCAGCCGAGAACCACCGTCGCCGGGTCGTGCCTGGCCGCGTCACTCGTGGTTCTCGTCGTGAGCGCACCCGCTGCCGCCGCGCCGCGGACCATCAGCGGCACGCTGAGCGAGCCCGGCTACACCGTGATCGCGCTTGCGGCGAACGGGAGGGCGGAGGCGGTCCGACCGCGGCGCGGCAGGTTCAGGCTCCGCCCGCCGTCCGGGACCGTGACACTGCACCTGCGGGCGGCGGACGGCGCCTATGCCGGGCCGGTCGTCGTCCGGCGTGCCGGCAGGCGCGCTCTACTCGGCGTCAGGGCGGGCGCCCGGCTCGGCAGGATCACGGTCCGGGACGGATACGCCCGCACGGCGCGGAGGCTGCGCCGGCGGTGGCTCGACTCGCGCCGCTCGGCGCGGGCGCGGAGGGGAGTCCCCATCGGCGTAGGGAACTTCGGCCGCGTCCGCTCGCGGCGCACCCGGACCCCGGCTCCCGGCGATCGCGACATCGACGGCATCCCGGACCGGCTCGACATCGACGACGATGGCGACCTGGTACTCGACAAGCTGGATCGCTCCCGGCGGACGCGGGCGGCCCAGAGTGGCGGCCAGGACCCCTTCGACCTCGCCACCAGCCTCGGCGCCGTCCCGCTGGAGCGCACCGCGAACGTCAACGCGGGTTCGACCGACGCGCAGATCGACACGGTGCTTCCGGACTTCGGGTTCCTGTCGGTGTCCGTGCCGCGGTCCGGCTCGGCCGAGCTCGACTGTGGCGGCACCCCGAACCCGTCGCCCCCGCCGCCGTTGGCCGGCGGCCTGAGCTACTGCTCGTACGGCGGCACCGGGCGTGTCGAGCTGCCGCCCCCGCGCAACGTCTTCCCCGAGTGCTGCGACACGGACGGCGACGGCTTTGGGGCGCTCGAGCCGGTGGTCGTCGGTCCCGACTTCCTCATCTTCCACCTCGATCACGGCGCCACCTCCTCGCAGATCGGGACCGCCGACACCCTGATCCTGCGGGTGACCGACGCGGGCCAGGAGACCAAGCTCGCGGACATGAACCAGTTCATCTTCGCCACCGCGCCGGCCCTGGCGTCGTTCGTCGCCGAGGACGGCACGACGACGGTCGTCCCTTATCCCGTCTCGGCCGGAGACCCCGGGACGCTCGAGAACGGCTTTCCGCTGGTCGATGGACCGGACGCGGGCTCCGACGTCCAGGTCACCGTGACGCTGTGGCGGCCCCAGCGCAGGCCGACCTCCCAGCAGGAGTGCGTGCAGCCACCGGCGCCGACGTGCGTGCAGACGGAGTGGATCGACGTCGGCGGGCTCGACTACGCGGCCGCCAGCCGCGAGGGGCAGGTGCGCACCAGCGACTCCGGCTGGTGTCCGCAGTCCGCGTTCGCGACAGCCGATCCCAACCTGTCCCCGGGCTTCCCCGACCCGCAGGGAGGCGGGTTCAGGGATCGTGCCCCGTCGGGGCGGCCGAGCGTGACGAACACCTTCACCTACACGCTGAACCTCACGGAGTGTCTCCAGCGCTACGGGCTGACGTTCAACCCGGGTCAAACGCAGGCCTTCCATCTCCAGGCGTTCACCCCGATCACCGGCGCCGGCAGCGCCGGCGTCGACAACACGTCGACCCTGGTGTCCTTCACGCGGCGATAGCGCCTTCGCGCGGGTCAGTCGCCGAGCGCACTACTCCACCACGAGCCCGTGGCGCATCGTGTTCTCGGTGACCACGCGCGGCTCTGTGAACTGGAGCAGGTAGTCCGGCCCGCCGGCCTTGGCGCCCACACCGGAGAGGCGGTTGCCGCCGAAGGGCTGGCGTCCCACCATCGCGCCGGTGATGTGGCGGTTCACGTAGAGGTTGCCCACCGGCAGCCGGGCGGTGACCTCACGGACGGTGTCGGGGCTGCGCGAGAAGAGGCCGCCGGTGAGGGCGAACGGGGACGCCTCCACGGTGTCGCAGGCCGCGTCGATGCTCGGCACGCGCTCGACCGTCACCAGCGGTCCGAAGATCTCGTCGCGCAGCACGGCGGAGTCCGGTGGCAGGTCCGTAGCCAGCGTCGGCGCGTGGAACCAGCCCTCGTCCGGCACGTCTCCGCCGCCGGCTGCGACGCGGCCTTCGGAGGCGGCGAGCTCGGCGTAGCGGCGCACGCGGTCGTGCGCCTCCTCCTCGATGACCGGCGGGACGTCGGTGCCGAACGTGTCCGCCTGCCCCACCCGCAGCGTCGCGACCGCGCCCTCGATGCGCTCCAGCAGCCTGTCGACCAACGCCTCGTGGGCGAGCACGCGCGCGCAGGCCGAGCATTTCTGGCCCGCATAGACGAACGCCGAGCGCACGATGGCGGGGACGGCCTCGTCGAGGTCGGCGTCGGAATCGACGATCACGCAGTTCTTGCCGCCCATCTCGGCCACGACGCGCTTCACGTGGCGCTGGCCCGGCGGCGTCTCGGCGGCGGCGCGGATGATCTCGAGCCCGACCGCGCCGGAGCCGGTGAAGGCGATGGCGTGCACGCCCGTGTGCCTGACGAGCGCGGCGCCCGCGTCGCCGAGGCCCGGCAGCAGCGCGAGCGCGTCCGGCGGAACGCCCGCCTCGTGGAGCGCGCGCACGAGCTCGCCGGCGCAGCCCGGGGACTGCTCGGCCGGCTTGAGCACCACCGCGTTGCCGGTGGCCAGGCCGGCCGCGGTCATCCCGCAGGGGATGGCGAGCGGGAAGTTCCACGGTGAGATGACCGCCACCACGCCGCGCGCCACGTGGCGCATGGCGTTGCGCTCGCCGGGCACCTGCAGCAGCTCGGGGCCGCGCTCCAGGGCGACCGCCTCGCGCGCGTAGTACTCGAGGAAGTCGATGGCCTCGCAGACGTCGGCGTCGGCCTCGCCCCACGGCTTGGCGCACTCGCGCACCTGCAGCGCGGCGAGCATGAGGCGGCGCTCGCGCAGGAGGGCAGCCGCCCGGATGAGGATCTCGGCTCGCTCCGCCGCCGGCAGTGCGCCCCACCGGCGGGCGGCCTCGGCGGCGCGGCGCACGGCCTGCTCCACGTCGCGCTCGCCCGCGGCGCCCGCCACGGCCACCACCCGCGCGGGGTTGCCGGGGTCGGTGGACTCGATGCCCTCCGCGCCCCCTGCGTCACCGCCGATCAGCACGGGCACGCGCAGCGGCAGCCGCGGCTCGAGCTCGCGCAGCCCGCCCAGCAGCGCCTCGCGGTCGCGCGAGCGGCGCAGCTCCAGCGTGGGCTCGTTGCGAAACGGCGGCAGGCTCACGGGGCGGCCAGCAGCTCCTCCACCGGCGCCCCGCGCGCCTGGGCGCCGAGGAACGAGTCGTTGGCGGTGTTCTCCAGCAGTCTGCGCACGAGGTAGGCCATGCCGGCGACGAGGTCGCCGACCGGGCAGTACACACGCACGCGGTGCCCGCGCGTGGCAAGCGCCTGACCGAGCTCGTCGCCCAGCCCACGCAACACCTGGAGCTCGAGCTCACGGCCGTCCGCGTAGGCGATGGCGTGCGCCACCGAGCGCAGGTTGTGGGAGGCGATGGCCACCCGCACGAGCGGGGCGGCATCCAGGAGGCGGCGGGTGAGAGCCTCGAAGTTGCGGTCGCAGTCGGCCTTGGACTCGAACACCGGCGGCGACCAGCCGTGCTGGCGCGCCTCCACCACCTCGTGGTCCCAGTACGCGCCCTTCACGAGCCGCACGACGAGCGGCGGCGTGCGCGGGCACGACCGCGCCCAGGCGAGGATGCGGTCGAGCTCGGCGGGCGAGTCGCGCAGGTAGGCCTGGAGCACGAGTCCGGCGGACGGCCCCCCGGCGAACTCCTCCTCGCCCAGCAGGTCGAGTACGAGGTCGAGGGTGGTCTCCAGCGAGTCGAGCGACTCCATGTCGATGTGCAGGTGGGCGCCGAGCTCGCGCGCGCGGCGCAGCAGCGGGCGCAGCCGGCCGGCGGCGTCCTCGCGCCCCAGGTCCGGAGCGTCGGGGCGCATGAGCGGCGTCAACGCGGACACCTTCACCGACAGGTTGGCGTCCGCGGCGGGGAGGTCGCTCGCGGCGGCGGCCTCCGCCAGCTCGTCGAGCGCCTCGGCGCAGCGGGCCGCGTAGCGGTCGGCCTCGGCGGCGCTGACGGTGGCCTCGCCGAGCAGGTCCACCGACGCGGCGACGCCCCGGCTCCAGAGACCGCGCAGCTCCCCGCGCGCCGCGCGCGGGGACTCCCCCGCGATGAAGCGGTGGGCCATGTGCCGCACGCCCGCCGCGGCGGCGGCCCCGAGTGCGGCGCGCCCCGTCCTGGAGCGCGCCATGCGCACCGCCATGTCGAGCGACGGCGGCCGTTCGGGCAGCTCGTCCAGGAAGCCGGTGAGGTGCCGGGCGAGGTCGTCGAGCGAGCGGCAGGCGGGGGTGACGTCCACGAAGCGGAACAGCGCGGCCTTGAGCTCCTGGTCGGTGGCGGCCAGCGCCATGGCTCGCTCGTCGATGGCCTTGAGCGGGTTGCGCGTGCGGGACGGGTAGGCGGCGTCCAGCGCCCGGCCGACCTCGAGGATGGCCGGCTGGAGGTCGCTCGCCATGCTTCGCAGGCTACCGGCGTACCATCGCCACATGGACCGCCTCGTCCGCGGGGCCTGCCCGCACGACTGCCCGGACACCTGCGCCATGCACGTGAGCGTGGACGACGGCGGGCGCGCCACCAGGGTGGCGGGCGATCCCGAGCATCCGGTGACGGCCGGGTTCCTCTGCGGGAAGGTGTCGAACTACCTCGACCGCGTGTACGCGGAGGACCGGCTGCTGCACCCGCTCGTGCGCGAGGACGGCGACTTTCGGCGAGCGTCCTGGGACGAGGCGCTCGACCGCGTGGCGGCCGGCCTGCAAGGCGCGATCGATCGCCACGGCCCCGAGTCGATCCTCCCCTACAGCTACGCGGGCACGATGGGCCTGGTGCAGGGCAACTCCATGAGCGCGCGCTTCTTCAACGCCCTCGGGGCCAGCGAGCTGGTGCGCACCATCTGCGCCACCGCCGGATTGGCCGGCACGGCGGCGATCCACGGCCTCTCGCCCGAGGTGGATCCCGAGGAGTGGCCGCACGCGCGCTACCTGCTGGTGTGGGGCTGGAACCCGATGTCCACCGCGCCGCACCTGTGGCGCTTCATGCTCGAGGCGCGCCGGCGCGGCGCCGAGCTGGTGGTCGTGGACCCGTTCCGCAGCCGCACGGCGCGCGTGGCGGACGAGCACCTGCGCCCGCTCCCGGGCACCGACGCCGCGCTGGCGCTGGGGATGATGCGCGCGATCGTGGACGCCGGGCTGCACGACGAGGACTGGTGCCGCGCCCACGCCACGGGCTACGACGAGCTGATCTCACGTGTCCACGAGCGCAGCACGGAGCACTGGGCCGAGCTGTGCGGCGTGCCGGCGGAGCAGGTGGAGCGGGCGGCGCGCGGGTTCGCCGGCACCAACCCCGCGCTGTTGCGCCTGGGCGTCGGCGCGCAGCGCCACGCGGGCGCTCCCGCCGCCTACCGCACGGTGGCCTGCATCCCCGCCCTCACCGGCGCCTGGCGCCGGCGCGGCGGCGGCTTCTCCTACATCCCCACGGCCACCGCGGGCGCCGTCTCGTCCCGGCCGCTGGAGCGCACCGACCTGCGGCCGGGCCCGGTGCGGACCATCAACATGTCGCAGCTCGGCGAGGCGCTGAACGGCGATCTCGACCCGCCGGTGGCGGCGCTCGTGGTGTGGAACTCCAACCCGGCGCAGGTGGCCCCCGACCAGGAGCGCGTGCTGGAGGGGCTTCGCCGCGACGACCTCTTCACCGTCGTGCTCGAGCAGTTCATGACCGACACGGCGGCCCATGCCGACGTGGTGCTGCCAGCCACCACCCAGCTCGAGCACACGGACGCCGTCTTCTCCTGGGGGCATCACTACATGACCTGGAACGAGCGGGCGATCGAGCCGCTCGGCGAGGCCAGGACGAACAGCGACACGTTCCGGCTGCTGGCCGCGCGGATGGGCCTCGGCGACCCGTGCTTCTCCCAGACCGACGAGGAGATGCTGGCCGACACCTTCGCGCGCGGGCCGGTGCCGCTGGCGGAGCTGCGCGAGCGCGGCTGGGTGAAGATCGACCTCGGGCAGGGCCCCGCCCCCCACGCCGAGGGCGGCTTCGGCACGAAGTCGAAGAAGGCGGACCTCGCGCTCGGCCCATACGAGCCGCCCGCGGAGGTGGCCGACGAGGCGCTGGCCGCGCGCTTCCCGCTCGCTCTGCTCACCCCCAAGACCCACCTCTTCCTCAACTCCACCTTCCCCAACCAGGAGCGCCAGCACAGCGCGCAGCCCGAGCCGTTCGTGGTGCTGCACCCGCGCGACGCCGTCCCGCGCGGGATCGACGACGGCGCACGCGTGCGGGTGTTCAACGACCGCGGCTCGTACCGCGTGCGCGCGCGGGTGTCCGACGACGCGCGCCGCGGCGTGGCCGTGGCACCTATGGGCTGGTGGAACCGCGACTACGAGGACGGGCGCTCGAGCCAGGTCACCACGCCGCAGCTGCTCACCGAGGACGGGGCGGCGCCTACCTTCAACGACAACCGGGTAGAGGTGAAGGCGTTGTGAGCGAGCGGATCATGTACGTCAAGCCCGGCTGCCCCTACTGCGAGGCGGCCCGCGAAGGGCTCCGGGCCGATGGCCTGGACTGGGAGGAGCGCGACGCCAGCGCCGATCCGGCCTTCCGCGAGGAGCTCTTCCGGCACTCCAAGGACACCGGCATCGTGCCCACGATCGTGGCGCCCGACGGGGTGACGATCGGGTGGGACGGCAACGGCTGACGGGTCCGCTGAGCGACCGGTCGGGTCGCTAGTCTCAGCCGCCCCGATGGAGTACCCCACAGAGACCTGGACGGAGGAGGAGCGCGCAGTGCTCGCGCCCCACTTCACGAGCCTCGACGGCCCCGTCTTCGCCCTCGTCAACCTGCCCGAGACGGTCAAGGGCGCCCTCTTCGCCCGCTATTCGCGCTACCAGGGCACGCTGCGCCGGCTGTTCCTCGAGGAGTTCGCGGGCGACCTGGAGGGCGGCGTGCGGGCCACGTTCGACTGCGCTGAGGGCCAGCGCGCCGCCGGGCTCTACGAGCGCATCTTCCTCGGCTACGGGGACGACTCCGTGGCCCAGCTCGGCGGGGCGCACGTGGCCATGGAGTGGGTCTCCAACGTGGTCACCAAGGTGCTTCAGCGCCCGCGGCTGGGCGCCTATCTGGAGCAGTCCACGCGCTACATCCCCTACGACGGGGCCATGCCCGGCGGCGGCTACCGCTACTGGCGCGACGCCTCGCTGGGCCCGGAGTACGCGCGGGCGATGGACTCGCTCTTCGACACCTACGCCGCCTGCCTGCCGCGCGTGGAGACGTGGGCGGCCGAGCGCTTCCCCCGCGCCGAGGGCGAGCCCGAGTCCGCGCACCGGCGCTCCATCCGCGCCAAGGCGCTCGACCTCCTGCGCGGACTGCTGCCCGCGGCCTCGCTCTCCCACATGGGCATGTTCGCCACCGGCCAGGCGTACGAGCAGCTGCTGCTCCACCTGCTGGCCTCGCCCCTGCCCGAGGCCCGCGAGTACGGCCGCATGATCCTGGCCGAGATCAAGAAGGTCATGCCCAGCTTCGTCGCGCGCGTGGAGCGCCCCGAGCGAGGCGGCGAGTGGGTGTCGTTCCTCGAACAGCGCGAGGCGGCGGCCGACCGCTGGGCCGGCCGGCTCGGGCTCGACCGCGCCACGCGCGACGAGGACACGCGCCCGTCGGTCAAGCTGCTCGAGGTCCGCGGCACCGAGGACGACCTGCTGGCGGCCCTCCTGTTCGAGAGCTCCGCCGTCTCGGAGGACGAGGCGCGTGCCGCGGTGCGGGTGCTGCCGCCCGACGAGCGCGCGCAGATGCTGGCCGAGCTCGTGGGCGAGCGGGCCAACCGCCGCCACCGGCCGGGGCGCGGCTTCGAGTCGGTCTCCTACCGCTTCGAGATCGTGTCCGACTACGGCGCCTTCCGCGACCTGCAGCGCCACCGCCTGATGACCGTGCAGTGGCAGACGCTCGGGCCGCACCTCGGCGCGGGCGTGCCGGCCGAGCTCGACGACGCCGGTGTGGGCGACGCGTACCGCGAGGCGCTGGAGCGCTCGCGGGAGGAGCACGAGCGGCTGGTGGACGCCGGGCTGCCCAGCCTCGCGCCCTACGCCCTCTGCCTGGGCTACCGCATCCGCTACGTGCTGGACATGAACGCCCGCGCCGCCATGCACCTCATCGAGCTGCGCTCCGGCCGCGAGGGCCATCCCGCCTACCGTGCGGTCGCGCACGAGCTGCACCGCCAGATCGCCCAGGTCCACCCCGCCGTGGCCGCGGCCATGACCCACGTGGACTCCGACACCGAGCCGCGTCTCGAACGCATCCTCTCCGAAATTCGCACACACGCCCGCCAGGCACAGCGCGTCTGAGTCTCGGCCGATCGTTGGGCGCTACGCCAACGTATGGCAACATGTATGTCATGAAGCGCACGACGGTCTATCTCCCGGATGACCTCAAGCTCGCGCTGGAGCGCGCCGCCGCGGCGCAGGGCCGCAGCGAGGCGGAGCTGATCCGCGAGGGCGTGGGGCGGGTCACACTCGACTTCGAGCACCCGCCCCCGCGCGTCCCGCTCTTCGAGAGCGGCGATCCGACGCTTGCCGAGCGGGCCGAGGAGCTGCTCGACGGCTTCGGCGAACGGTGATCGTGCTCGACACGAGTGGCGTCCTCGCAGCGCTGGACGCGTCGCAACGCCACCACGCCGCGGCGGCCGCGGCGCTCGCGGCGGCCGGTCCGCCGCTCGTCCTGTCGCCCTTCGTGCTGGCCGAGCTCGACTATCTGCTTGCCACGCGCGTGGGCCGCGCGGCGCAGCAGGCACTGCTCGTGGAGGTGGCGCGCGGCGCGTACACGCTGGCGCCGTTCGGCGCAGGCGGCGTAAGACGCGCGATCGCGATCCTCGAGCGGTACGCCGATCTCGACCTCGGGCTTGCCGACGCGTCGATCGTGGTCCTCGCCGAGCGGCACGGGACGCGCGATCTCCTGACCCTCGACGAGCGGCATTTCCGGGCGCTGCGCGCATCGCGCGGCCGCGGGTTCCGGCTTCTGCCCGCCGACGCGTAGCCGCCGTCCGGTAGCGTCCGCCGCCATGAACGCCGAGCTCCTGCGCGATCGCAGGATCGCCCCCTCGATCCTCGCCGCGGACTACAGCCGGCTGGGGGAGCAGGTGGGCCAGGTCATGGACGCGGGCGCGCGCGTGATCCACGTGGACGTGATGGACGGGCACTTCGTCCCGCCCATCACGATCGGGGCGCTGGTCGTGTCATCGCTGCGCGAGCAGGTGCATGCCGCGGGCGGCTTCCTCGACGTTCACCTGATGATCGAGCGACCCGAGCAGCAGGTGGCCGCGTTCGCGGACGCCGGCGCGGACATGATCACCGTGCACCAGGAGGCCACCCCGCACGTGCACTACGCGCTCAAGGCGGTGCGCGAGGCGGGCTGCCTGGCCGGGCTGGCCATCAACCCCGCCACCCCGGCGGAGGTGGTGGTCGAGCTACGCGACGTCATCGACAACCTGCTCTGCATGACCGTCAACCCCGGCTGGGGCGGCCAGAGCTTCATCGAGTCGTCGGTGGGGCGGGTGGCGCGGCTGCGCAAGCTTGTGCCACCCGGCCTGCCCATCGAGGTGGACGGGGGCATTGACGCCCGCACCGCGGCGCCCTGCGCGGAGGCGGGCGCCACGCTGTTCGTGGCAGGCTCCGCGGTGTTCGGCGCCCCGGATCCAGCGGCCGCCTACCGCGAGGTGGCCGCGGCGGCCGGCGCAACCTGAGTTTCGGACCGCGCGCGAGGGGTAGCGCCCGAGACATGAGCACGACGACCAACGACCCCGGCGCGCTGGCCGTGGGCTTCCTCATCGGCCGCGCCATCGCGAAGCGGGGCCAGCCGTGAAGTTCGTCTTCATGCCGTTCAGCATCGCGGTGGCCCTCTTCGGCGGGCTCGTGGGGAAGAAGGTCTTCGACGAGGTCTGGGGGCTCTTCGACGAGGAGGAGCCGCCGGAGGGCGGTCACCGCGACGTGCCGTTTCCCAAGCTGCTCATCGCGCTGGCGCTCGAGGGCGCGATCTTCAAGCTGGTCAAGGGCCTGATCGACCGCAGCCTGCGCTCGGCCTTCTACCGGACCACGGGAAGCTGGCCCGGCGAGATCGAGCCCGAGCCCGAGTGACCCGGTAGCTCAGCCCGCCACGGGCTCCAGCACCACGAGCGGGAGCCTACGGCCGCCCCTGGCGGGAGGGCGCCCTGGCCACATAAGGTGGACGGCGTCATGGGAACCGACGTCGAAATCGTCCGGCGTGCCTACGCGGCCTTTGCGCGCCGCGATCTCGACCGCATGCTGGAGCTCGTGGATCCGCAGATCGAGTTCTGGACGGTGACGGCCGAGGAAACCGGCCGCGACGAGCCATACCTCGGAGCCGACGGCATGCGCCGGTACTTCGCCGATGCGGACGCCGTCTGGGACGAGCTGCGGCTCGTGCCGCACGTCTTCGAGAGCCGCGGCGACCTGATCGTGGCCACTGGCCGGGTGTACGCGCGCCGGGGCGGCCAGGTGATCGACAGCTCGGCGGGCTGGCACTGGCGGGTGCGCGACGGGCGCATCGTCTACGGCCGGGTGTTCCGCTCCGGCGAGGAGGCCCTCGCGGCGGCGAACGGCGCCCCCGGGACCACCTGATCCGGCCGGTCTAGGACGAGCGCGCCCACCCGTCAACCCTCGAGCCGGTCCGCGTCTACTCGTCCACTATGTCCCGCTTCGGGCCCTCCCAGGGCTCGGCCTCCGGGTCGTCGGACGGGTGCGGCTCGCTGGTGCTCTGACTGCCGCCGGGCGGGTGCGGCTCCTCGCCGGAGGGCTTGCCGTCGGGATCGCGCGAGCGGTCACCGGGATCCTTGCTGCCCGGGGGCTCCGGAAAGCCGGTGGGCGGCTCATCGGGCTTCTCGGGGTGGGGATCGGACATGGGTTCTGCCTACCCACGGCGCAGCAGGGAAAACCCGGGGCCCGGCATCGACTACGGTTCAACAGGTGGCCGGGGAGGAGCTGAGCCGCCGGGACTTCCTGGAGCGCTCCGGGGCGCTCGGGATCGGGGCCGTCGTCGCGGCCGCCGTGCCCGCTGCCATGGCGGCACCTCCCTCCATGGCCACCGAGCCGCTGCTCCCGGACGCCACCCTCCAGGCCTTCGCCGACACGATGCTCCCCGGCCGCATCGCACGCCGTACCGACCTCGGCAACGCGATCCACCCGCTCGCGATCGCCGGCGTGGACGACCTGCCCGGTGCGGTCGAGGCCGACGCCCTCGCCCTCTACAACCATCCGAAGATCGGCTTCGGCGTGCTCACCCCGGTCTTCCTCGCCGACCTCGAGCCGCGCGCGCTCCTGCGCGGCGGCGACTTCCTCCAGCTCCCGTTCGACGAGCGCACGCGCGTGGGCGTGGAGGGGCTGGCCTTCTCCAATCCGCTGCGGGTGATCTGGGAGGCGGCGGCCGCCGTGCCCTTCACCGCCTTCTGCGCCGCGGCGCTGGTGCCGGAGCAGACATCGGAGCGCGCGTCGGGCTACCGCGTGATGGGGCTGCCCGGCCGCGCGCCCGCCGGCTACCCCGACGCGTCCTACGGCCGCGTGCTGGCCGGCGAGCGCACGGGCACGGGATCGCTGCCCTGATGGCCGAGCGGGTGGACGTGGTGATCGTGGGCTCGGGCTTCGGCGGGGCGATCGCCGCCTACCGCCTGGCCGAGCTCTTCCACGCCGCGGGGCGGGACCCGAGCGGCATCGTCGTGCTGGAGCGCGGCGAGCGCATGGGCCACACGGACTTCAAGCAGTCGATGCACATCGACCACCTCTCGCGCGTGTACAACCTGATCCAGGGCCAGGGCGCGCAGATCGTGACCGCGAACGGCGTGGGCGGCGGCTCCAACCTCTACCTCGCCGCGTCGCTGCGCGCGCCGAGCGAGACGTTCGAGCGCCACGACCGGCGTCCCGGCGACGGGCCGCGCCGGCGCATGTGGCCCTCCGCCATCTCGCGCTCGAGCCTCGACCCCTTCTACGCGATGGCCGAGCAGGCGCTGCGGGTGAGCCGCCCGAGCTGGGATCAGGTGTCGAAGTCCGGCGGCCTGTGGGCGGCCACGCTCGCCGCCGCCGGCCACACCTGCGACCGCGTGCCGCTGGCGATCTCTCCCGAGCGCTGCGTGGACGCCAAGTGGTGCCACACCGGCTGCATCTTCGGCGCGAAGAACTCGCTCATCACCAACTACCTCCCGGCCGCCGAGGCGCTGGGCGTGCGCGTGCTCCCCGGCCACGAGGCCCAGGTCGTGCGCCAGACGTCCGCACGGCCGTGGCGCTACGTGGTGACCACCACGCCGCAGGGCTCGCTGCCGGTGGAGCTGGAGTGCAAGGCGCTCGTGCTGGCCTGCGGCGCCATGGCCACGCCGCCGCTGCTGATGCGCTCGCGCCTGTTGCTGCCGTCGCTGTCCTCGCAGGTCGGCCGCCACCTGGGCGTGAACGGCGACCACGTGGCGGCGGTGGAGTACGACCCTCAGAAGGTGCGCGACGTGCTGGGCCTGCCCGGCTACGGCGCGTTCCACAAGGGCAGGCCGATCACCACGATGACCTACGACTTCTGGCGCGGGCGCGACGGCGAGCGCTTCACGCTGCAGGAGATCTTCCTCTCCACGCTCACGAACTTCCTCTACGACGACGGCCGTGAGCCGGCCGGTGAGCCGTCGTGGTGGGGGCTGCAGAAGAAGCAGGCGGTGGCGCGCTGGAGCGACCGCATCGAGCTGCTCGCGATGGTGGAGGACACCAACGACGGCGAGTTCCTCCCGCTCCAGCTCTCGGGCGACGGCATCCGCCCCAACGACGGCCCGCTCACCATCGGGACGTTCCGCTACGAGCTGTCGGAGCAGTCCCGGCGCGTGCGCGCCGCCGCCGACGCGGCCATCAAGCACGTGGCGGAGCGCAACGGGCTCGGCCGCTTCATGAAGCTCACCGAGACCGACGGCGCATACGCGGCACACCCGCTCGGCGGCTGCCGCATGGCGGAGTCGGGCGACCTCGGGGTGGTCGATCATGCCGGTCGCGTCTTCGGCTACGAGGGCCTGCTCTGCGTGGACTCCTCGATCGTGCCCACGTCGCTGGGCGTGAACCCCTCGCTCACGATCGCGGCGCTCGCCGAGCGCTGCGCGGCCGGGCTGGTGGAGGACGCCGCCGGCCTCGGGCTGCCCGCGAAGCCCAAAGGCTTCGGGCCCGGCGTGCCCGAGGAGACGGTGGGCGAAAGGGTGCTCCCCGCGGCCGGATAGAGCCCGCCGCCACAACGACCACGTGATCGCGTCGCGTCCGAGCGCATTCCACAGGAGGCGCGACCCGGCGCCTACCATGTGCTCGTGGACCTGGCGGGACGCGCATGATCGAGTTCGCGCACGCGGGGCTCCGCGGCGCGATCGCCGCGATGGCGATGAGCGGCATGCGCGCCTTCACCACCGGTCTCGGAATCGTGGGGGAGAGCCCGCCCCAGGCCATCGTCCGTCAGCGGGCGCACGGCCTCATCCGCCTGGTGCCGCGCGGGCGACGGCGGGCCGCGATCGAGCTCGCCCACTGGAGCTATGGCGCAGCCGGCGGCGCCGCGTTCAGGACGCTTCCCGACGACCTGAGGCGGCGGGCGTGGGCGGGCCCCGTGTACGGCTTGGCAGTGTGGCTTGGATTCGAGCTCGGCGTGGCTCCCGTCCTGGGCCTCAGCCAGGCGAAGAAGCCTCGGGTCAAGGAGCGACTCGCCCTGGCGGTCGACCACCTTCTCTACGGGCTGGTGCTCTCGGAGATGAGGGCCCGCCCGCAGGAGGGACAGCGGTGACACCGAGACTCGTCGGCGCCGCGGCGTAGACCGCGAGTCCGATTAGCGCACGTACCCGCAAGACAGGCGCCCGATGCCCAACCGCCGCCGCTCTGCGCGTACACCGGGCGCCCGCCGGGTAGGTGGATATCGTGCCTCAGGGTATGGCGGAGCGGGAGCGCCTGGCGTTCGAGTTGACGGCCGACGAGCGCGCGGCCGCACAGGCGCGGCACCGCGTGGTCGCGGCGGCACGCGCATGCGTGCGCGACGAGGGCGCCGACACCCTGGGACTGCTCGTGAGCGAGATCGTGACGAACGCGGTGGTGCACGGCGGGGAGGGCCGCGCGCTCGAGGTCGTGGCATCGCTCAGCGAAAGGTCCGTCCGCGTGGAGGTGTGCGACGACGGCGAGGGCTTCGTCCCCCACCCGCGGGCGCTCGCGCCGGATGACGTGGGAGGCTGGGGCCTCTTCCTCGTCGAGCAGCTGGCCAGCTCGTGGGGCGTGAGCTTCAGCGGCCGGACGACCGTCTGGTTCGAGCTCCCCTGCCTGCCCGTGGCGCGGGCTGCATAAAGGTCGTCGTTCCAGCGGCCGATAGAGCCAGTGGACGTGCTTCGCTCACAGGACACCCGGGCTCAGCTGGCCGCCGCCGTGCCCGTCGCGCGCCTGCAGCCCTGCCCGCCCGAGGGCGGCTCGCTGGAGCTCGTCTTCGAGGTTCCGGGCGGACGTGCCGCGCCGAACGCCGCCCGCCGCGTGCTGCTCGAGAAGGACGGCGCGCTTCCCGAGGGGATGCGTGCCGACCTCCTGCTGCTCCTTTCCGAGCTCGTGTCGAACGCGGTGCTGCACGGCCGGGTGGGCCCGGAGTCGAGCATCGGGATCGACGTGCGCGGCGCCGATCGCGTCTTGCGCGTCGAGGTGACCGACCCGGGCGCGGGCTTCGACTGGGAGCGGCGCCGCCGTGAACGCCCCCGCCGTGAGGGCGGCTTCGGTCTGGCCCTGGTGGAGCGGATCGCCGAGAGCTGGGGAATCGAGCGTCAGCGCGGCCACACGCTCGTGTGGTTCGAGCTCAGGACGCCGGCGCGCTGACGCCCCGCCCGCCTCCGCCGACCGCCCGCACAGCCGCTGTTGCATCGTCGTAGAGCGGCAGCACCCCGTCCAGCGCCGTGAGCTCGAAGAGCTTGCGCACGCCGTCCGGCCGGCAGGACACCGCCAGCGTCCGGCCCTCGCCCCGGAGCGCGCGCCACAGCGCCACCACCACGTGCAGGCCGCTCGAGTCCATGAACGGGACGCCCTCGAGATCCAGGACCGCAGGCCCCTCGCCCTCGCGGACGGGTCGCAATCCCCGCTCGAAGCGGTCCATGGTGTCGAGGTCGAGCTCGCCTCGCACGGACGCCACGGGGACACCGTCCACGGTGCGGAGCGCGACCTCCAGTTCGTGCGCTGCCTTCGTCACCTTGCTCGATCGTTCGGTCGTGCCGGGGGCGGGCGCGAGCGCGCCACTGCTCATCCGACGGATGTTTGAGGGCCCGCCTCGCCGTTTTCGCCCAGCAGGCGCAGGAAGTCCTCGCGGTCGATCGTCTCGCGGCTCAGCAGTTCCTCGGACACCCGGATGAGCTCGTCACGGCGCTGCTCGAGCAGGTCGCGCGCCACGCGGTGGGCGCGCTCGACCTCGGCGTGGATCTCCGCGTCGATGGCGCGGGCCACCTCGGGCGAGTAGTCGGGCTCGTTGCTGAACTCGCGGCCGAGGAACGGCTGGCCGTGGTCGCGGCCGAACACGCGCGGGCCGAGCTTCTCGCTCATCCCGTGCCGCATGACCATCTGCTTCGCGATCCCGGTAACGCGTGCGAGGTCGTCGCCGGCGCCGGATGTCATCTCGTCGAAGACGATCTCCTCCGCGGCGCGCCCGCCCAGCGCGACGGCCATGCGGTCGCGCAGCTCCGCCGCCGTGGTCAGGAAGCGATCCTCGGTGGGGAGGTTGATGGTGTAGCCCAGCGCCTGGCCGCGCGAGACGACGCTGATCTTGTGCACCGGATCGGTGTTCTCCAGGTAATGCGCCACCAGCGCATGGCCCATCTCATGAAACGCCGTCACCCGCCGCTCCTTCTCGCTCATCACCCTCGTCTTCTTCTCCGGACCGGCGATCACCCGCATGATCCCCTCCTCCAGATGCAGATGGCCGATCTCCCTGTGGCCCTGGCGGGCCGCCAGCAGCGCCGCCTCGTTCACCAGGTTCGAGAGATCCGCGCCCGTGAAGCCGGGAGTCTGCGCCGCCAGGTTGTCGAGATCGATCTCCTTCGCCAACGGCTTGCCCCTGGTATGCACCGCCAGGATCTGAGCGCGGCCCTTGCGATCAGGGCGGTCCACCACGATCTGGCGATCGAACCGCCCCGGCCGCAGCAGCGCCGGGTCGAGGATGTCGGGCCGGTTGGTGGCCGCGATCAAGATCACGTTGTCCTTCATCTCGAACCCGTCCATCTCCACCAGCAGCTGGTTCAGCGTCTGCTCACGCTCGTCATGACCACCGCCCATACCCGCACCCCTATGACGGCCGACGGCATCGATCTCGTCCATGAAGATGATGCACGGCGAGTTCTGCTTCGCCTGCTCGAACAGATCCCGCACCCGCGACGCCCCCACACCCACGAACATCTCCACGAAATCGCTGCCCGAGATCGAGAAGAACGGCACCCCAGCCTCACCCGCAACAGCACGCGCCAGCAACGTCTTGCCCGTACCCGGCGGCCCATACAACAACACGCCCTTCGGGATCCGCGCCCCCAGCGCCTGGAACTTCTTCGGGTTCTCGAGGAACTCCTTGATCTCGTGCAGCTCCTCGACCGCCTCCTCCACCCCCGCCACATCCCGAAACGTGATCTTCGGCGCGTCAACGGCCACCTTCTTCGCGCGCGACTTGCCGAACGACATCAGCTGCGAGCCGCCGCCCTGCATCCGGCTGATGAGGAAGATCCACAGCCCGATGAAGAGCACGAACGGGAGCGTGTAGGCGAGCACGCGCAGCAGCCCGCCGCCGCCCTTCGACTTGACGTCCACCGCCACGCCGTTCTCGGCGAGGGTGTCCACGAGCTGCTGCTCGAGGTTGTCGGGGAAGGCGGCGCCCTCGCTCTTGCCGGACGCATAGGTCAGCTCGATCGAGTTGTCCTCGGTGTGGAGCACCACGGACTCGACCTCGCCGGCGCGGACCTGGCCGAGGAACTCGGTGTAGGTGGGCCCCTCGTCGCCGCCGCCCAGGACGGAGCTCAGCGCCACGCCGACGAGCACCGCTGCGATGAAGCCGATGATGGCCGCGCGGGCGAAGCGGCGCATCAGCGCCTGCTCGCGACAGCGGGCCCGTTGCGGGCGGGTGCGCCGGAAGCCACGACCAGGTCCATCAGGCCTGCGCGTACCCGTTCGATCCCGCGGATAACCGGGCGGGCGGCTCGTTTTGGGGTGTGACGCCTCGGGTACGCGCGGGCATGGCCTCGGAAAGAGCCGATCTCGTCCACGTGATCGACGTCGATCCTGATCTCGCGCGCGCCTTGGATCCGGAGAGCACACGGCAGGCCCGCGAGCAGCTCGTTGCGCGCGTGGAGACGGTCGCACCCGGGCGCAGGCGCGGGACGTGGGGCCCGCCCAACCCGGAGGGGCACCTCGGCCTGCTCGTGGTGGAGGGACTGCTCACGCGGCAGCTCACCATCGGGCGCACACGCTGCGCGGAGCTCCTCGGCCCGCCCGACCTGCTGCGCCCATGGGACCACGACGGCGGCTTCTCCCTGCCGGTCGGCGCGCGCATCGACTGGGAGGTGTTCGTCGCCACGCGGTTCGCCGTGCTCGACAGGGCTTTCATCGAGCGAGCATCGGCCTGGCCGGAGTTGATCGCCGAGCTGGCGGCCCGAGGCATCTGGCGGGCGCAGTCGCTGGCGGTCCACCAGGCGATCGGCAGCATGACCCGTGTGGACGAGCGCGTCCTGCTCCTCTTCTGGCACCTGGCCGAGCGCTGGGGGCGGGTGAAGACGGAGGGTGTGGTGCTGGAGCTGCCGCTCACCCACGAGCTGCTGGCCAGACTGGTGGGCGCCCAGCGCCCGTCGGTGACCACGGCCATCGGCCAGTTGGCCGAGCGGGAGCTGGTCCAGCGGCTCCCGGACCGCACGTGGCTGCTGCCCCACTCCGCGGTCGCGGAGATCGAGCCGCTGTTCGATGCCGCGCGCGCACGCGTGGCTTAGCCCAACAGCTAACCGTCGGTCGAGACGACGGTGATCCTGGCCGCCCGCGGGGGCGGCGAGTCGCCGGCGCCTGCGCCCGCATGCCAGGCGATCCAGCGGGCGAGGTGGCCGATCAGGTTGATAATGCCCACTGGTTTTCCGCTCTGCCAAGCGCCAAACCGGGGTGGTCAGGCCACTGACACCCGTCGCCCCGGGTAGGCGAGAAGGCCAAAGGAGGCGATGACAAGTGGGCTGCAGAGGGCGGCAGTGTCCTGCTTTGGGCGGCTGGACGACGGGCGGTCTCCATTGGTCATCGCAACAGTGGTGCTGTTGAGATGACTGGAA